>JBGTGG010000076.1:0-6707 GCA_041746855.1 Cyclobacteriaceae bacterium
GGATGGATGGCCACACTTTTTACATACCACTCCTTTCTTCAAACGATAGTCCCGAAAATGTGCCCGGCATGATTCCTCGTTGGGGAAATGCTTTATAAACTCTATTAGATTCATAACACCTGTCTTTTTTTAACAAGGTCATCAATCGAATAGACAGCTTCTGTCTTTTAGGTATCTTTACGGACTATCATAAATTTTAATGCTATTTCTTACATGTTATTTCAAAAAAGTGAAAATCTTCGATCCCAAAATGGGAGTTGTATATGGCGCTTATGGTTAAATTAGTAGGTTTTTGACCCATTTTGGAATTGGTATAATTTTGACTTAATTGATTTTATATTACATTAGAGTTAAAGTATTAACACATGAAACACAAAACAACCCTATCCAAACTATTCTTCTTGTTAGCAAATGTGGATGGGACCATTAAACCGAAAGAAGAAGCAATTGGCGATGCCATGTGTTCCGTTGAGGATATTAAAAAGGAGGATTTTACAATGATGCTCCAGTTGCTGAAGACCAAAAATCCAACCCAAATTTTCAATGAATCCATTTCAGAATTGCGGAAAATGAACCGTGATGAGCAAATCAAAGCCATCGCCTGGATGTGTGTGATTGCAAATGCAGACGGGTTTATGGAAAGGATCGAATGGCAATTGATTTATAAAGTGTACCACAAGGAATTGAATTTGCCGTTGGACGAAGTACTTGAGGTTCAAAAAAAATTAGCAATAGCATCCCGTCCCTATCTTATGGCGCTAGGTCAAGTTGTTTAAATTACCTTTCCGGTATTTTGAGCTGAACTTTATAAAAAGTGTAATGTTAGTTAATTTGAATTCACTCGAATGAGTGATTTTTGAAAGATTAAAACATAACATGATCACGATGAAACTTTCAACATGTATTGGGCTGCTACTACTCACCATTAGTACTTCTTGTCAGGCCCAACAATCCAAAACCGATGTTAAAAAGATAAAACTCGAAGCTCCCAAAGGAAAAGCTATTGCTGCTTTTGCGGAAGGGTGTTTTTGGTGTTCAGAGCATATTTTTGAAGCAGTGGTGGGTGTCGATTCAGCAGTTTCCGGATATGCAGGTGGAAATGTTCCAAACCCTACCTATGAGTTGGTGAACACAGAAACGACTGGCCATGCAGAAACTGTACTCGTATATTACGATCCCAAGGTTATAAGTTACGAAGAGCTGACTAAAGTTTTTTTTACTTCTCATGACCCAACAACTCCCGACCAACAAGGACCGGATCGCGGTTCTTCGTATCGCTCCATTTTGTTTTATATAACTTCTGAAGAAGAAAAGACTGCTAAAAAATCCCTGGCAGATTTCTCAGCGAGTGGTCTCTATCAAAGAAAAATTGTTTCCGAAATAAAAAAGCTTACCGCATTCTACCGCGCGGAAGAATACCACCAAGATTACATCGAACACAACCCCTCAAATTCATATGTGGTGAATGTATCAATACCGCGTTTCGAAAAGTTTAAAAAGACGTACAAAGGAAAGTTAAAATAACTTACTTTTTCAATGTAGTCTCACGTGACAATGCAAGCTTGACTGCCTCATAGGCATTGACAAGTCCCCCGGTTCTTGACAATTCATTGAACTTAACTTCTTCCTCTGTTCCGGGTTTTGAAATTTTAAGATTATCGAACTTTCGTGTTGATTGCTCAAGTATTTCTTTTACTTGTACCGCACTCAGTTCCGGGAAGTAAGACATGATAATGGCGGCAACCCCTGTTGTTGCGGGGCTGGCCATACTGGTACCACTTTCATTTTCATATTTATTACCAGGTTTCGTTGAATAGATTTCAACACCAGGTGCAAAAAGGTCGACTGATCTTTTTCCGTAATTGGTAAAGTCAGCAACAAAGTTTTCATCGGCACCATACGCGGATGCGGCTACTTCAATCCAGTTTTTTGCTTCTTTTTTATCAAGGTAAAAACGCGATGGAAATTGTTCTTTCGTGTCGTTGTTGTCACCGTCATTACCAGCCGCATGGATCAAAAGCACATTTTTTGATTCCGCATAGCGCACGGCTTTGTCAACAGCTTCTTTTTGTGGGGAGAAATCTTTTCCGAAACTCATATTGATGATGTGTGCCCCGTTATCCACAGCGTAGAGTATGGCATTGGCAACATCTTTGTCGCGCTCATCCCCGTTGGGAACTGCGCGCACACTCATAATGCTAACATTATCAGCTATTCCTTTTATACCAATGTCGTTTTTCCGATTAGCCGCAATAATTCCGGCAACGTGTGTTCCATGCGAAGCATCGGGGCCTGTTACATCGTTGTTTCCATAATTTTTTTCGAAGAGGTTTTTGGGATCATCGCCAACAATTTCCCGTGGATTGAAGTCAAGATTATATCCGTAGTTAACCGCTGTACCAAAATGGTCAACCATTTTTTGCATGTATTCAATATAGAATTTTAGTTCTTCAACCAATGCTCCTGTTTCCACATCCTGTCCGATATTATTGATTACGCTTAGCAAAGTTTGCCGTGCAAAGTTTAAGGTGTCATTGGTTGTGGTGTATGCTTCCAGGGTTTGTTTATTGATGGGACCATCCATTACCTGTCTTAATAAACTATCCGAGAGGTGTATGGTGGTGAAGGCATTGCTGTACAAATCAAATTGTTGTTGGGCTTCGTCATATTGACTTTTATTAAACTTAAAATCATTGTCGTATTTCTTTTTAACAACAACCCAGTATTCAAATTCTGCTTTTTGTTTTTTTGGCACTTTCTTTTCATCCATTTGCCCGTAGATGGGTTTCAGTCGGGCATATTCACGGGTTACTTCATAGGTGTCAATGTCAACGTTTCTTCCATCCTTTCCACCTATAAAATTCCAGCCATATACATCATCAACATATCCGTTACGGTCATCATCAATATTGTTGCCTGCAATTTCGTCTTCGTTGATCCATAATACGTCTTTTAAATCTTCGTGGTCGATATCAATACCTGAATCGATAACGGCAACAATAACCTTGCGCGAAGGACGGCCTTTCAATAATGTTTCATAAACCCTTTCTGCACTTACTCCTTGCACCTGATCTGTTTCAGGATCCATCAGGAACCAATCGGCCCGGACACTATCTTGAAATTGTGCAAAACAAGGGATGCTATAGATTAGAATAAATACAATGAGGAGTGGACGTGATATTTTCATACTGATTTTAAAAAAAACTCGTGCAATATAAAGCTTATCCGGGAATCGATAGTTCAAAAACTATTAATAGCAATTCCTCTCAAATATTACATCCGTGATGCCCTCTTGTTAACTGCGATAACCACCCTCTTCAATATCACGACATTTGTAAAACCAAAAACAACCACTATGCTTTACATTCTACTTTCCTTAATCATGTTTTATTCCACGCTTTTTGGGGCAATTCTAAAGTTTAAAAAAGAATCGGGGCGATAGTTTCAGAAATCCGTTGGAAACCTGTAATTCACTTTAAAACAATAACTTATACTTCTGAAGAGGGAGGCGTTTTGCTTTTTTTAATTGCAAAAAATGCTAGCTTTACTACGATCTATCCCTCAAATCAATGTCAAAGCCTATATTTTCGATTTTCTGGTTACTGCTAAGTATCAGCACCTTTTCAGCATACAGCCAGGCCCCCAGAATTGTTATTAATCCAATGGGGCATTCAGCCCGAATCAACAACTTGCTTTTTACACCCAATGGGGAGCGTGTAATTTCAATTTCAGAAGACAAAACCATACGTGTCTGGAGTGTTGAAACTGGCGAAATGGTCGATAAATTTGAATCTGAAATAGGGGATGGGGGGGAAGGAATGCTGTATTCTTCTGCGATTTCACCAGATGGAAAATTGCTGGCCGTTGCTGGTTACCCAGTAAATAGCGTGGCAGAAAACTATATCATAATAATCGATTTGGAAAAGAAAGTTCAAGTAAGCACGGCCATTGGGCATACCGATGTAATTGGTACGCTAAGTTTCAGTAGCACGGGTGATTTTCTCGCAAGTGGCAGTAATGATGGAAGCATAAATCTTTGGAAGGTGGACAATGCAAAGTTGCTTACGAATATCTCCACCATAGCCGTTGGTTCTATTGTTTCTTCAATATCATTCAATTCCAAAACAGATGATTTGGCAGTTGTTTCCGAATCAAATGAAGTGTTGGTGTACAATTTATCAGGACTCAGGACGGGCGTAACCAAATTTCAATATAAGGCTTTTAAAAAGCATAAGGGACCATTAAATAAAGTGATGTACTCCCCGGATGGCATGTATCTATGTAGCACGAGTTTTGAAAATGAAATGATCTTATGGAAGGCTGATGGTTCTGTTGTCAAGGATTTCGGAAAATTGAAAAGTCCTGTGAATGCCGTTGCTTTTTCGGGTGATTCAAAAATTTTGGTAAGCCTTGATGTGGAAGGGAAAGGTGCAAGTTGGTCGATTCCGACTGGTACAAAGTTTACCGATTATCTTGGTCACGACAACACAGTTTTTAGTGCCGCATTTTCGCCCACAGTAAGTGGGAATTATATGGTAGCCTCAGCCGGGGGAGTCAACAATGAAATCTTGTTATGGAACCCGATCAATGGATTAACCTCGCGGAGAATAAAAGGCAAGGGATCAGTTATCCAGAATCTTGTGTTTGGGGATAACCTTGAACTTTACATATCGCAGGACTTTGCGAAACCAGACAATTTTTCCGCCACCTTTAATTTTGGATCCCTTACGGTCAACCAAGATCCAAAGCCGTATCAGCCGGGAAAGGATTTGAACAAGGATCTTGTTCAAACGGGGGTCAATACCATTCAGGTTGGTAAAAAAGTTATTGCTACTGACCTGGAAGTTGATGGAAGGATTTTGGATTTCCAGGGATTGCCAGATGGTACGGTAGCTGTGGCAAGTGATTTCTCATTGAAGTTGTTCAATAAAGAAGGCTTTATCCTTAAAGAATTTATTGGGCATATTGGAGGTGTCCGCGCAGTAACCGTTACAAAAGATGGAAAATACTTAGCCTCTGGTGGTGAAGACCAATCAATTATTTTATGGAAACTTTCGGAGACCGGCAATGCACCCAGCATCAGAAAGGTTTTTGAAGGAAAGGAATGGGCAGAATATTTTGATTCCCTTCCTGTTGACTCCCTCACAAACGAACCAACAAAAAAGGCATGGAATGATGTGATTGCTTTCTTGAAAGCAAACAATGATAAAACCTATCGCCAGCTCGAAGAGGCACTTCATTCATTAGGTGAAATTGTGTTGCCATTTGCAACCTTGTTTGTAACACGTGATGAGGCGGAATGGGTTTGCTGGACTCCGAAGGGTTATTTCTCATGTTCATCAGCCGGTAGCCAATATTTTGGATGGCATATTAACCGGGGTATTAATCACCTGGCAGACTTTTACGCAGCAGAACAGTATTTTGAGATTTTGTATCGTCCCAAAGAAGTAGCACAAAGTATTGAGCAGGGAAAGCGCGTTGAAGAAATTTTAAAAGAAACAGGTGAAAGGATTTTTGACTTGGGCAAACTGCATCGTCCCTCTGCCGGTTTTTTTGATATGAAAATCACGATGCGCTCCACTGACCTGTTGCGTTATGATAAGGGAAAGTTCTATACCCACGCGCACACTATGCCCATTACGGTGGAAGCCTTTGATGGTGGAGGTGGGATAAAAGAAATTGCAATTTATCAAAATGATAAACTGGTAATATCCGATACGGTAGTTAACACGCGTGAAATGGGACAGAAAGTAGTTCGGAGCTATGCGGTTGAAATGGTAAATGAAACGAACGAATTTAAGGTAAAGGTGATAAACTATCAGAAGATAGAGTCGCGGGTGGATGTACTTAAAATAGAATATGCTGGGGATGCAATCGCTACCTCTTCCTTACACATTTTGGCGATTGGAATAAACAAGTACAAAAATGAAGGGTATAATTTGAATTACGCACAATCAGATGCATCATCCATTGTTGAAAAATTAGTTGCGAATGGAAAGACAATCTTTAAAAGCGTAAACCGGTTGGAACTATACAATGAGGATGCAACCAAAGAAAATATTTTAAAAAGTTTTAAGGCAATCTCTGCACGGGCAAAGCCGGAAGATGTTTTTGTTTTCTATTATGCGGGTCACGGAACTATTGATGAGGAAGATGACAACGAGTATTACCTGGTGCCTACGGATGTTACCAAACTCTATGGTGATTCGGAGCAACTACAGCAAAAAGGATTCTCGGCAACTGAACTTCGTGCAAGTTTAACAGATGTTAGATCCCAAAAACAAATGATCCTGATGGATGCGTGCCATTCAGAGGGTGCGTTAAAGTCATTGAATGTACGAGCCGCTGCCGCGGATGAGAAAGCAATCGTTCAGTTGGCACGTAGTTCCGGGGTGGCTGTGCTGGCTTCAAGCGGAACGAAACAATTTGCAACTGAATTTGAAGAATTGAAACACGGTGTTTTCACGTATGCATTAATGGAAGCGCTTGATGGGGAAGCGGATCGAAACAACGACAATAAATTAACGGTAAGCGAAATAAAAATATTCATGGATGAACGGGTTCCGGAGTTAACGAAAAAATATGGAGGAACATCCCAATTCCCAACGGGATACTTAACGGGCAATGATTTTCCTATTTCAATACCCAAAGTGGAATAAGCGTATAAGTGCCGGGATTTTCTCTCGAGTGCTTAATGTTTCTTTGGC
>JBGTGG010000077.1:0-3207 GCA_041746855.1 Cyclobacteriaceae bacterium
GGATTTGTCTACGGAGGCACGATACAAATTATCGAAACTCCATTGCCACATACAGCGCCATCTTTTCTTTTTTACATGCATGAAATGGAGTTCCTGGTCCATATCAAGGTTATCGGTTTTGACTTTGCTTAATCCAAGCTTCTCCCATAATTCAATATTTCCTTTCAGGCTGGGTAGGAGCGAAATGCTATGCAGCTTTTTTACAAAGGTTTTTACTTCCAATCGTTCTTCACGGAATTTGATTCCACAATTGGTGGTAGTGGGATAAACAAGATAATGATCCGTACGTTCTTCAGGAGGGTCGTCTCCGGCAAGTTCTTCAAACCACTGCTGCACTTGATGGGGCAAGTTTTCTTCGAAAAACCAGCGCACTTCCGCGGTCAATAAAAAATCAGGGTTGGAATCCATATTAGAAATATTGAGTGACCAGTTTTAAAACCAAAATCATTCCATCTCTTTTCAGTAAATTTAATATACACGTAATCCTACACGGATTTTTTAACACGACTTTGCCCGTTTACTTGTACCTTGCATTTCGGTTTAGAAAGATTAACCCTTTGGGTTTTTCTTTTTGCTCCTTTTACTTTACACACAATGAAAAGAATGCGGCATTCTATTTTGATTTTGATCTTCACGCTCTCGGTTTTTCAACTTGCTATTGCCCAAACTGATCAACCAAAACCAAAGCTGGTAGTGGGGATCGTGGTGGATCAAATGCGGTACGACTACATTACCCGGTATTGGGATTTGTTTGGCAACGATGGCTTCAAGAAGCTTGTCAATAATGGATACAATTTTTCAAATGCGCATTATGAATATGTCCCCACCTACACTGCTGCAGGACATGCCAACATTGCGACAGGCGCCATTCCCGCAATGAATGGAATTGTTGGAAATGAATGGTTTGATCGGGCAGAGAACAAAGTGGTGTACTGTGCTGAGGACAAGTCGGTAAGCACGATTGGCAGCACTTCCAAGGCAGGATTAATGTCCCCGAAGCGATTGCTCAGCACAACCTTTGGCGATGAACTTCGTCTTGGATCGAATTTCAAATCGCGGGTATTTGGTATCGCGCTAAAGGACAGAGGTGCTATTTTATCAACCGGCACTTCGGCAAACGCTGCCTATTGGTTTGATGATGTTTCCGGCAACTTTATAACGTCCAGTTATTATATGAAAGAGTTGCCGGCCTGGGTCAATGCGTTTAACGATTTAAAACTTCCTTCAAAATACCTGAAGCAGGTATGGAAACCACTTACCTCCATGGTACATTTGCAACAAGTGAGCATCGAAGATAGAAATCCCTATGAAGAAAAATATAAAGGCGTTGAAAAATCTGTGTTCCCCTATGACCTTGCCGAGATATCAAAGAATCAGGGAATAGGCCTTATCCGTACTGTACCCGCGGGCAACACCTTAACAACTGATTTTGCCAAAGAACTTATTTTAAAAGAAAAACTAGGGAAGAATGGCGTTACGGATTTACTCATGCTGAGTTATTCCACACCCGATTATATCGGGCATCAATTTGGTCCCCGGTCGGTAGAGGTTGCAGACATGTACCTGCGCCTCGATCAAGACATGGCAGGGTTCCTCAGTTTTTTGGAAACCAACTTTCCTAATAAAGACTATGTGATTTTTTTAACTGCCGATCATGGTGTGTCAGACAATCCTCAATTTCTGAATGACCAAAAACTTAAGGGAGGAAATTTTGATAATTCAATTATCGCAAACTTACGCGAACAATTGATGGAAAACTTTGGCGATGATCTGATTCTTCACGTTGAAAACTTACAAATCTATCTTGATTACAAAAAAATCAAGGACAAAAAAATTAGTAAGGAAAGGGTAGTAGCGTTCTGCACGGATTTTTTACAACAGTTTGAACCGATTTCAAAAGCGATCCCGGGTGATATTTTGATGTACGCAACCTCGAATGATCCCATGATTGTTCGTTATGCAAAAGGGTATCATGCAAGACGCTCGGGTGATATCGCCATCGTACTGGATCCGGGCTTTATCGAAATGCGCTGGCAACTTACCGGAACCACCCATGGCTCTGGATATTCATACGATACACACGTGCCGATTATTTGGTATGGCATGGGTATCAATCCCGGCACGGTAAGCCATGAGCGCGTAAGTGTAAGCGATATTGCACCAACGATTTCTTCGTTGCTTCAAATTGCTTTTCCAAATGGAACGGTAGGAAAAATCCTTCCTGTAAGGAAATTGAAAGAGTAAAATTATTTACACAAATCTATTTTATTGAGAAAATAAAAGTTCCCACGGTGTGGATTCCGTACCTGCTTGTGTGAAATTTTCTCCACTACTTACAGTCTTTATTTTCCGTGTCAGCACCGTTATAGTGTGGTATGGTTTTGACTGAATACAATGCGACCAAGAGAACACTAAATTTCTTGATTATGGTAGCAACACTAAAAAAAGTAGCGAGTAAGATAATAGGCTGTTTAATCATCGTGATGATTTTCACGGCATGTGCAGTCACCACAGGGTCTATTGTTACCGATTATGATCGGGATGCTCCCTTCAACACGTATCAAACTTTTTACTGGTCCGATGATTTTCAAATGCAAAACGGAAAAAGCGAAGACCCGCTTTTTTATAATACGTTGATAAAGAAGCGGCTGAAAAAAGCAATCACAGATGAAATGTTGGGAAGGGGATATCAATTGGATCCAAGAAATCCTGATTTACTGATCAATACCCATGTGTTGGTGGAGCAAAGCAGTACCAGCCAAAACAATTATCCCAACTACCCTTTTTTTGGATATTACTATTGGGGAAATCCTTCTTCTTTCTCAACCACAACACAACGTAAAGAAGGTGCGCTGATCATTGAGTTGATAGACAAAAACCGACATCAATTGGTATGGCAGGGGTATGCACCGGATGTACTTCAAACGCGTACAGAAGACAAGCAACGCGAGATTCGTGATGCAGTTTCAATGATATTTGCCCAGTATGAATATCGGGCCACACAATCAACACAATCAAATTGACGAAAAAGTAAAAACAAGCTAAGTGAAGTAAAACCTAAAAATTAACACCATGAAAGGAAAATTGGAAAATAGAAAAATAGCCATTTTAATGACCGATGGATTTGAAGAAGAAGAATTTACCAAGCCGCAGGAGGCGCTGAAAAACGAAGGTGCCATCACGGAAGTAATTTCTGAAAAGTCCGGA
>JBGTGG010000078.1:0-11076 GCA_041746855.1 Cyclobacteriaceae bacterium
GCAGGTTTCGACATGCGGTATGCCGGCAAACTCTTTGGTGTATTTCAACGCCTGCATTCAGATGAGGAGTTTGAAGGCAACGGTGTAGGGCTGGCACTGGTACATCGCATCATTTCAAAACACGGAGGACGGGTATGGGCGCAGGCCAAAGTAAACCAAGGTGCAACATTCTTTTTTACTTTAAATAAATCATAACATTATGAACACAGAAATTGAAATATTATTAGCAGAAGACAATGCCAGTGATGCAGAAATGACCATTGATGCTTTAAATAAGAACGGCTTAGCCAACAAACTTTTGCATGTTAAAGATGGCGCTGCGGCATTGGATTTCCTTTTTGCCGAAGGAGAATATGAAGGCAGGAATATAGAAAATAAACCGAAAGTAATCCTGCTCGACCTTAAAATGCCAAAGGTGAATGGTATAGAAGTGCTGCAAAGAATAAGAAGTGATAAGCGAACGAAACATATCCCCGTTGTGGTGCTTACCTCCTCCAGGGAAGACCCGGATATTAAAATTTGTTACGACTTGGGCGTAAACAGCTATGTTGTAAAGCCGGTGGAATTTGATGAGTTTCAAAAAGCCATCACTGAACTGGGCTTATACTGGATGATTGTAAATCAACAACCCCAATAAACTATAATGAAAACCACCCTAAATATATTGATTGCAGAGCATGATAAACATGACCTGGCCATGATTGATAACGAACTTAAAAAGGGAGGGATTGATTTTGTTTCGGAAATTGTTCAAAATGAGGCGGGCTACCGCAAAGCACTCAAAAATTTTATTCCGGATATCATATTATGTGATTACAGGTTTCCCTCATTCGATGGACCGACTGCTTTTAAAATTAGGGAGCAATTAGCACCGGAAACGCCATTTATCATAGTATCCGGGACCATCGGAGAGGAGAACTCCATAGAACTTATAAAAAACGGCGTAACCGATTTTGTGCTGAAAGATAAAATGTTTGCTTTAAATATAAAAGTGAAAAGGGCTCTATATGAAGCAAAGGAAAAGAAGGAAAAAAGTAGAACAGAGATAGAACTAAAACAGACCGCGACGCATCTGACGGAGGCGCAAAAATTAGCAAAGCTTGGCAGCTGGGATTATGATCTCGCCGATAATAAACTCACTTGGTCAGAACAATTGTACAGTGTATTTGATACCGATAAACAAACATTTACTGAAACACATGGCTCATTTCTACAGCTGATTGATGAAGCTGATAGGGAATATGCACAGAAGACCAGCAAACATACCCAGGATACCGGTGATGCGTTTATAATAGAATATGGTATCACTACACACAAAGGAGAAAAGCGGGTAATACAGGAG
Source organism: Cyclobacteriaceae bacterium (assembly GCA_041746855.1). Taxonomy (GTDB): domain Bacteria; phylum Bacteroidota; class Bacteroidia; order Cytophagales; family Cyclobacteriaceae; genus JBGTGG01. Next base: position 1,343 of record JBGTGG010000078.1, read on the forward strand.
CATGGCTATGGTGTTAAGGATGCGACAGGAAAAGTCATTCGATTATTTGGTACTGCACAGGATATTACAGAAAGAAAAAAAGCAGAAAATGCAGTAAAAGAAAGTGAAGCCAGATACCGTGCTTTTTTTGAGAACAGTATGGACGGTATTTTACTAACTGTAACCGATGGAAACATTTTAGCAGCCAATCCTGCGGCCTGTAAGATATTCAATATGACCGAGCAGGAAATATGCGATGCCGGAAGATTCGGACTGGTTGATCTCACTGACCCCAGAGTTGAAAATCTTATTAAGGAACGCCAGCTAACGGGTAAAGCACAAGGCGAGCTAACTTTTCTAAGAAAAGATGGAACTACTTTTGCGGGAGAGATCAGTTCAGTACTCTTTACCGATTCCTTTGGGCAGGAAAGAACATCAATGATAATAAGGGATATTTCTGAAAGAAAAGAAGCAGAAGAAAAACTTAAAGATAATTATACGCTGCTGCGTATTACAGGAGAAATTGCCAAAATAGGTGGATGGTATGTGAAATTGGAGGAAAATCGTGTGTATTGGTCAGACGAAGTTGCCACACTTCATGAAATGCCGCCCGGATACGCACCATTGGTAGAGGATGCTTTTGAATTTTACGTACCTGAATGGCGTGATAAAATTAGAGAAGTCTTCACAAATTGCGCACAGAAAGGAATTTCTTATGATGAAGATATGGAGATTATTACCTCAAGCGGAAAACGGATATGGGTAAGAACTAATGGGGAAGCCGTAAGGGACCAAAATGGAAAAATAGTTAAAGTACACGGTACTTTTCAGGATATTACCGAGAAAAAAAGATTGGAAAAAGCCTTTGAAGTTGAGCGGCAGCAATTCTTTGATTTGATCTCTGAAGCGCCTTCCAGTATGGGTGTATTAAGCGGACCTGACCACAGGTTTAAAATGGCAAATCCCCTGTATTTACAATTAATTGGCAAAACGGATATCATTGGTAAATTAGTAAAAGATGTGTTGCCCGAAATTGCGGAGCAAGGGTTTATTGACATATTAGACAGTGTATACCAAACAGGTAAAACTTATTCTGCCAATGAAATGCTCATTAAATTAGACGTAGAGAATAATGGAAACCCTGTTGACAGGTATTTGAATTTTATATACCAGCCACACATAGGGACCAACGAAAAGACTAATGGCATTCTTTTCTTTGCGGTGGATGTATCAGAACAAGTGCTGTCTCGAAAAAAGATAGAGGAAAGCGAAGCCAAGCTAAAAGAAGCGCAGACAATAGCCCAGATTGGTAGCTGGGAATTAGATTTTGAAAGCAACACGCTTACTTTATCTGATGAAGGATCCCGCCTCTTCGGACTACCGGCTGACCAACACGAATTGTTGTCAGAAGATTGGATGAATCTTGTCCATCCTGATGACAGGGAAGGCATATTAAATAAAATAGAAAAATCACGTGAAAGCTTATCGGCTACATCCTATGACCACCGTATCGTACTTAATAACGGAACAATTAAATATATTCATTCAGAAAGTAAATTTCGTTTTGATTCCGAGGGTAATTCCAACGGAATGAATGGAACCATGCAGGATGTTACTGTACGTAAACAAACAGAGGAGAAGCTGGAACTAACTCAATTTACTTTTGACCATGCAAGTGATGCCATTTTTTGGATGACCTCTGATGCCCGAATTGTTGATGTTAATGAGTCAGCCTGTCATTCATTGGGCTATACGCGTCAGGAATTGCTAAGGCTATCAGTACCAGATATTGACCCTTACTTCAACGTTGAAACGTGGTCTGGTTTTTTTCCGGAACTGCGTAAAAAGCTTACTATCCCCATTGAAACCAAGCATCTAAGAAAAGACGGCTCTTTGATACCGGTAGAAATTAGGGCCAACTATATAAAATTTGGAAATAGAGAACTTAGTTGTGCTTTTGTTCGCGATATTTCTGAGAGAAAGCTTACGGAAGCGGCCCTCATTGAAAGTGAACAGGAAGTAAGAGCTATAGCTGAATCCATGCCTCAAATCGTGTGGGTAACCACAGCAGAGGGCAAAAACATTTATCTCAATCAACAATGGGTGGATTATACCGGCCTTAGCCTGGTAGAAAGCTATGATGACGGATGGCTAATTCCATTTCATGAGGATGATAAACCAATTGCCTGGGAGGCATGGAATAATGCTGTGGCAAATCAGGCAGAATATAGTATCGAATGTAGGATTAAGAGGTATGACGGGACCTATCACTGGTGGTTGGTAAGGGGTGTGCCAAAGATGAATGAAAAAGGAGAAATTTTTAAATGGTATGGCACCTGCACTAATATTGAAAAAATAAAACAAGCGGAAAACCAAATAAGAAAAAGCGAAGTGTTTAATCGCAGTGTGGTCAATTCATTGAGCGCTCACCTGGCAGTAGTGAATGAGAAGGGAGACATTGTTTCGATAAATGAAGCCTGGAGTAATTTTGCTCTACAGAATGGAGAAACTTCCATGGAGAGAACAGGCGTAGGAAGCAATTATTTTGAAGTATGCGAAAAAGCGTTTATTGACGGTGAAGAAATCGCCGGGCGGGTATTGCAGGGAATGAAGAATGTTTTAAATAAAAAAATAGAGGATTTCTATTTGGAATATCCATGTCATTCCCCATCAGAGCAGAGATGGTTTGGTCTTCGGATTGCTAAATTTGAAGGTGATGAACCCTTGATTCTTTTGGCTCATACCAACCTCACCGATCGAATACTTGCTGAAGGTGAGCGGCAAAAAATAACGGATGATCTCATACATCGCAATCGGGACCTGGAGCAGTTTACATACATTGTATCACACAACCTTCGTGCACCCGTGGCAAACATCAAAGGGCTTTCAGATATCCTGGGAGATGAATCTCTGTCTATTGCTGAAACAGGCAGTGTTGTAAATGACCTGCTCTCGTCTGTCACTAAACTTGACAGTGTAATTCTTGACCTCAATGATATTCTTCAATTGAAAATTGATGTAAACAAGGCTAAAGAGCCCGTTGTCTTTGAAGAATTGGTTAAGGGTGTAAAAGAAAGCATTCTCTCGCTCGTGTTGAGGGAAAAGGTAACAATTAAAACCCGGTTTGATAAGGTGCCTGAAATGTTTACCCTAAAAAGTTATTTATACAGCATTTTTTATAACCTCATCAGCAACAGCATAAAATATAAAAGACCTGACGCCCAACTGCTTATCGAAATAAAGAGTTCCCGGAAAGAAGATGCCATCGAATTGGTATTTAAAGACAATGGCAAAGGGATTGATTTAAACAAGAGCAGAGCCCATGTATTTGGCCTATACAAACGTTTTCACCGGGACATTGAAGGCAAGGGCATGGGGCTGTTTATGGTGAAGACCCAGGTGGAAGCCCTGGGTGGTACAATTTCGATTGAAAGCGAAGTGAATAAAGGCACAACATTCAAAATAATCTTTAGAAACCAAAAAAATCATGATAACTAAGCCCCCACATTTTATTATTGTGGATGATGACCCCATTAATAATTTCATTACTAAAAGGCTCATTACAAAAAATTACCCAAACGCTGAGGTGGTAACATTCACCCAACCTGAAGCAGGGCTTCAATATGTCATGTCAATTTTTGAGAAACCCGATAACGGTAAAGCCATTTTGTTACTTGACATCAATATGCCCATAATGACAGGCTGGCAATTTATGGAACATCTTGAACTGGTGGGCAGCGGAGTTAACAATCGGCTTTTAATTTATATACTCTCCTCGTCTGTGGACCCTGCAGACAAAAAAAGAGCAAAAGTAAATCCTCAAATCAATGATTATATCGTGAAACCCTTGACGGCAGAGGCGCTGGGTTCATTTGCTTATTGAGGGTTTGAATACAAGTGACAAGACACCTCCTTCTCTGCTCTCTATTTCAACAATGCCGGGAAATCTATGGGGTATTTTTTTTAAAAAAGCTTGGTTTTTACCTCAGTTCTTTGTTGCCCATAGTTGTTTTTGCTAGGCATACATTGCTGTCATTGTTAAAAAGTAAGCTAATCCATATAGTAAAGTGAATGAAACTAACAGCTTTCGTTTTTTTGAAAATAAAAATAATAAAGCAAATAGTATTTGAAACGAAATTAATATGTCTAATAGATTAAACGAATAATTATTCCATATAATTTTATTGGTCAAAATAGCAATCACTCCTCTTATTGCAAGAGCTCCAACAGCCCATTTTCCATGCCTTTCAAAATAAGTTCTTAAATCAGATGGGTATTTTCCTTGTCCTGTAGGTAATACAAGTCCCGCTGCAATAAAGATTAAGCCAGCTAATAAGAGTGGTGAAGCAAATCTAAAGAAATCCCATTCAGTTAAAGAATTTAAATTCCACGTGGCAGCGTAGTATTGAATCTGAATTATTAAAACAAAAAAAGCCCACATAATGGGTATCCAATCAAACCTTATTTTGTGTCTATTAACAAAGACAGTAAGAAATGAAGATAACAATAGAGTAGTGCCAAGTCCAAGAATCAAAGATATCCCGATAGCAAGGAATTCGAATTCAGTCATATTTTGGTTTAAATTTTATTTGGTATTTCATTTCAGTAATGTTCGTTAAGGCACATAGTTTACAAAGTTAAAGTCCCCCGCTACCGCGCGATTGCATCGCGTGGCCCCATCCAGCATCGCGTGGCCATCCAGAACTTTAATAGTTATCCAATACATTATTAGTTCAGCCAAAATACTCAAAAACAATCACACCATCGGTACTTCCTTCCGGATTATGGAACCTGCCTGCAAGGCAGGTTTGTATTTTCTGCTCCTAGTTTGTTGATGTTGCATTTCATTGTCAAGGTTTAATTACAATGCTAATTCATACCACGCGATGCCATCCAGCCTTTGACGGGCAGGCGCACGGGAGCGGGGCGCTTCTTTCAATTATCATGGTTTGAATTTTTCAAATGTATTGCCATTGAATTTGTATGCTCCTGCTTCATGTGTGCCAAGCCATAGTTCGCCTTGTTTGTCTTTGTAAATGGAGAATAGCTTAATATCCCTGGAACCATCTTTGACAACATAGTGGGTAATGGTTTTTCCATCATATCGCCAAACACCTTGTTCATAAGTCACCATCCAGAGATCTCCTTTGTCATCTTCGATAGCAGACATGAAGTAAATCATCTCTTTTCCTCCAGGTGATTTTACATTGTCAATTCCTTTTTCTCGTTTGTAGTCTATTAAAATTTTGTCTTCTTCGATTGTACTGGTAGGAAGGATATTGTAACGATAGCTGGTATTGGTGAACCAAAATTTTCCTTCTTTGTCTTCGATAATTGAACGAATGCCAAAATCGCCACCGCCTTCTATTAATGTCAAGTGTTTTTCATACATCCAGCTTAAAGACTCTCCATCGTATCGGCAAATGCCAAATCCGGAAGTGCCGAACCAAATATTTCCTTTGCTATCTTTATAAATAGTATAAGGTTCATAAGGGCTCCAGGGCTGCTTTCCGTTTGTTTTATAAAATTCGTCTTCCATGAAGTGTTTTGGAAATTGCAAATGGTATAAGTTTTTGCCGTCATATCGGTAAGGCCCGTTCTCTCCTGTTTTGCCCAAAACAGCGAACCACAAATCATTTGGGTCCAGCTTCCATTCATTACTTTCTGTTACGGGCAATGTGGTAAATTTTTGTCCGTCAAATTTATTGATCCCATCCAAACTGGTGATGAAAATATTGCCTGATTTGTCTTCCTGAATTCCCCGAATTCTCTCGCTGATCAACCCGTCTTTGGTTGAAAAATGAAGAATTATTTTACCATCATAGCGATAAACCCCTTTTCCATCACTTCCGAACCAGTAGTGATTGTTCTTGTCTTGAAAAATAACCCAGATAGTTTTATCAAGTTCAGAAACGGTGTCGCCTATGGCAATAGCTGCATAGTGGTCACTTAAAACCTTATTCTCGGTTTGAGAAGCGGTCTGCCCGTTGCAAGAAGTTAACAAAGTCAGTATAACTAAAAATAGTAGCGTGTTTAATTTCATTGTCTAACTGTTCAAAGTTTGTAGTGTCGCCATAGAGTTGCCGCTAATGTTCAGGCTATAAACTGTGGCGTGGTTTAAACAACTAATTTAGCAAATATAACCCAGACTTGAGGAAAATTCGTGAGACACGAGCGCAGCGATCTGGCCGGAGGCAATTTTCCGAGTGAGCCTGGAAATGCAATAGCTTATCGCCGGTGAGTGTGCCCAGCATGGGCACCTTTTTACTTACCGAAAAGTAAATAATTAATCTAAAGGATGCAAGTGATTTTCATTACTGGGGGACTGATTCCCAAGAAAATATGTAGCCTAGTCATAAAGTATGTAATAGTTCCAATTGGTGTTAAGAGCGATTGGAAAGATGGATTGCAAACCGCCGTATACAAGGTCCGCTTGGCCTGTCCTGAGCTTGTCATAGGGTACGGTGGTGTGAGAGGCGCACTCCGTTCCTAGTTAGGGGCGGAGCCGTCTACTCGATTATAGACAGTGCTGCTTTTCGTCTGAGGCACAACTGAAGTTCGCATACACTTTGTTCAAAGCGATTTACATTGCATGCTTCACGGTAGCATATCTGCACTAACCATTTTAGTGTCGTTTGCTTTGGCATTGAGAATTGCAAAAAAATAAAAATGTCCTTGCAAATGGGTTAGCTAGCGAAGTGATGTCCATCATTAAATCTTTAGCAAAAAATTTTCTCTTTTCATATCCTCCTTTTGATATTGATAGGCAGTTGTTACTGCTTTTTCTAAAACTTGTTTTAGGGTATTGAAATCTGACGGCTTGGTTATGTATATATTTGCCCCATTTAAGAAGGTTTCTTCGATGTCCTTTTGACTGTTGGATGTAGAATAAATAGCTACGGAAATATTTTTTAGTTTTTCATCGCTTCGAATTTCTTTTAAACATTGCAGCCCGTCTTTTAGGGTCATGTTGAGGTCAAGAAAAAGAAGGTGGGGTAAACGAGTATCTTTTTCTTTAAGCCATTTCATTAATTCCAATCCGTTGTTTACTGTTTGAACAATGGTTTTTATTTTTAATTCTGAAAATGCGTCAGTGAAAAGAAGGCGGTCTGCTTCATCATCATCTGCAAGAAATATATGTAGCGGGTTGTTCTCCATTTTTATGTGGGTATGTAAATATCAAACGTTGTTCCTATATTTAGTTTGCTTGTTGCTGTGATGATGCCGTTGTGATTGTCAACTATTTTTTTTACGATGGCAAGCCCGATTCCAGTGCCAGCATATTCATCCTTACCATGAAGTTTTTGGAACACCTCAAATATTTTTTCTGCAAATTCTTTTTCAAATCCAATGCCGTTGTCAGAAATACTAATGTGGCAGTATTCTTTATGTGGCGTAAGGTTTGCTATGTTTATTTTGCTGTATGTTATATTTACACTACTAATTGTTATATGCGGTGGTATTTTCGGGTTTGAAAATTTGAGTGCGTTGCTAATGAGATTGTGCATCAACTGACTAAACTGAAAGGGAATAACTTTTACATCGCAAATTTCTTTTACTTCTATAACTGCATTCTTTTCTGCAATAGCATCTTTAAATTCTTTTTTTACTTCTTCAATAATACTATTGAGGTCGGTGGTTTCAAAATTTCTATCAGCCATGCTTAAACGAGAGAAGGCAAGTAAATCCTGAATGAGTGTTTGCATCCTTTCGGCTGCATTCTGCATCAGGCGGAAATAATTTTTTCCACTATCGGATAAGTTTTGATTTTCTTTTTCCAATATTCTCCCTGCAATCATACGGATTTTTCGCAATGGCTCTTGTAAATCGTGACTGGAAACATAGGTGAAAGCCTCCAGCTCTTTGTTCATTCTTAGCAGCTCTTCGTTGGCCTCCGATAATTCTACGGTTCTTTCTGTCACGGCAAGCTCCAATTCTTCTCTTTGCTCTCTCTGTTGCTGTATTTTTGTGGTAACACCTATCCACATTTTAAGCACTCCATTTGCATCTCTTATTGGCGATGCAATGTTTAAATGCCATATATAATCACCCTGCTTATTTTTAAACCTCATTTCCATTACTAAATCGGTTCCGGTTTCTGCTGCCTTCTGAAAACGCTGCTGAAATTCTTCCACTTCATCCGGATGCATAATTTTATGGTACCCGAAATCTTTTAATTCTTCAAAAGTATACCCGCTGAAGTCTAACCAGTGTTTATTGAAATAGGTAACATCCCCTGCAGTACTTGCATTGCTGATTTTTGACGGCATTAAATCAGCCATCAGGCGAAAATGTTCTTCACTTTGTTTTAAAGCATCTTGTGCCAACTTCTGTTCATGGATATCAAAACCAATGCCTATATATCCGATAAATTCTCCAGTAGGTAAATAGCGTGGATTAACCTGAACGGAATGCCACCGGTATTCCCCATCATACCGCTTAACCCGCACTGCCGGAAGAAAATAAGGTTCACGCTTTTTAAAAGCAGGCACATATATCTTCATGATATCTTTTACATCATCCAGGTGCATAACACCAGCCCAGGTATTGCCAATTGCTTCTTCAAAACTTTGCCCGGTATAATCCAACCAGTTTTTATTCCAGTAACTGATGGTGGCTTCTGCATTGGGTTCAATAATGAAAATGTGTATGGGTACATTATCTGCCAGTAAGCGGAAACGCTTTTCACTTTCCTCAATCTTCCTTTTTGCAATCACCTGCTCGGTTACATCATACCCAATAATAGTAATACCCGAAATAGTTTCGTCTGCTTCCCAATAAGGCTGAAAAACAAAATTAAAATATTCTTCCCTCGCATGCCCGTGTACATTATGAGGGCTCTGCACTTCTCTACCATGATAAGGAATACCGGTGGCAATCACTTCATCCATCAAAGCGGGGAATGGCGTATCGCTGAGTTCGGGCATAATTTCAAGCAGCGATTTACCTTCTAAGTCATTCCCTTTTCCCCAAACTGCTTTAATCCTGTCATTGGCAAGGTCAACAACCAAATCTTTGCCTTTTAGCACGACAAACGTAAATGGAGAATTCATGAGCATCATGTTATACCGCTTATCGCTCTCTTCTATTTTTTTACGGGCAAGCACCATTTCTGTTACGTCATAGGCAATAGTGATGACCCCTGAAATTTTTCCATCAGCTTCATAGTCAGGTTGATAAACAACATTAAAATATCGCTCTTTCATTTTATCCTTATGCTGTAATCGCGTAAGAATTTCGTTAGCGTACACAGGAATACCTGTAGTATACACTTTATCAAGCATGGCAGGAAATGGCTGGTCTTTTAATTCTGGCAACACCTGCAAGAGTGTTTTGCCTTCCAACTTATTCCCTTTCCCCCAAAATTCTTTTATCAAATCATTGGCAAGGGTAACAACCATATCCTTTCCCCTCAAGACACAAAAAGCAAATGGTGATTCCATGAGCATGGAGTAGTAACGCTTATTGGTTTCTTCCACCAGCTTCAATACTTTTTGCTCTGCTTCATGTTGCGCTTCTAATGCTTTTTTTACAATTACCTGAGCGGTTACTTCGTAAGCAATAACCGTTACACACGAAATACTTTCGTCAGCTTCCAAATAAGGCTGATAAAGAAGATTAAAATACGCATCTTCTATTTTTCCATTGCGCAATAAAGGAGCGAGGAGGTCATTTCCTTGGAAGGGAACGCCTGTAGTATATACATCACCGAGCAAACCTGGGAATGCGGTATCTTTAAGTTCAGGAAGTACATC
>JBGTGG010000079.1:0-8583 GCA_041746855.1 Cyclobacteriaceae bacterium
ATGAAATTCAACAAGCGTCTTGTCCTTTAAAAGTACTATACGACATCCATTCTGAGTTCCACTAATAATAAGTTCGTTACTCAAAATGTTAAAAAATTAATAAATGAAAATGTTATAGACTTCTTAACAGACGAACCGGTAATTAAAACCGATTACTTTTTCTTATGTCTGTTTTTTCTAAGACGCTTCTTGCGCTTATGAGTCGACATTTTGCTTCTTTTTCTTTTCTTACCGCTTGGCATAGTTTTTTTGTTTTTTCCTTCCTGTTCCAGAAAGGAGTTTGTTAAACAATTATTTTAAATCTGTTAGATAAGAATCTGCGGCTGCTTGTACCGCTGGATCCAAATCCATTTTCTTTACTTTTTCAAACTGTTCACGCGCATGATCGCGATCGCCAGTTTGCATATATGCAACTCCTAAAAACAGTTGGCCTTGCGTGTGGTTAGGGTTCACCGCAATCAATTCCTTAAAACGTTCAATGGCCTTGTCATACTGCCCGGATTGGATTGATAAAATCCCCAGGTTATATAATGCAAGTTCATTTTTGGGATCAGTAGCCAGCACTTCACGCAACATGAGGATACCCGTCATCGGATTGGAGGAACTAATGTGGGTCATCGCCAGTTTGGTTTTCACATCCATGTTTCGTGGATTTTCTTCCAAAACCGTATTATAAAATCCTCTTGCTTTCTCCGCCAAATGATTCTGTTTAGTCGGATCAGTAGCGAAAGTAAAGGCCTGATAATAATTATCCCCTGCTTTGATTTTGCTTTCAGTAGTGTTAAAGAACGATGCTGCCTCTTCAGAAAACCAGCCTGCGCTGTCAAATTTGGCAGCTTTTGCGTATAGGTCTGCTAAAGAGTCCGCAAAGATAGCACTTTTTTCTTTTTCAATATCGTCTGAAAGAGAAGCCCGTAATTGCCCGATTTGCTTTTGCAAGGACTGCGGAACTTCCAGATGTATAGTAGTGCTATCGGATGCCAACGTTCCCTCCTCGTTGTTTACTACAACTTTGGGAAGTAAGAACAGTAGCCAGATCAGCACGGCACTGATCACTACAAGGATAATTCGCTTTTTCAACATATTGGTTTTCGGGCAAGAGCGCCCTTTGATCTGGACCGATTAAATGTTCTCGGCCATTTGTTTCACCTTCTCACTATTCTTTATCTTGTTCACGAATACTTTTGCAGGCTTAAAGCTCGGTATGAAATGTTCTTCAATAACAAGTGCGGTATTTCTTGAAATATTCCGGGCAATTTTTCTTTTTCGCTTCTTATTGATAAAGCTGCCAAAACCACGTACATAAATATTGTTGCCGCTTGCCATGGAGGATTTTACTACGCTAAAGAATGCTTCAACCGATGCAGTCACATCAGCTTTGTCAACTCCTGTTTTTTCAGCGATCTCATTAATAACGTCTGATTTGGTCACTATTTCTAAAATTTAGTTCTTATGTACTTCTTGATAATTTCTGTGGGACGGCAAATTTAATTTGCAGCGGTTGATTTAAAAATGAATATTGAAAAAATCTGATTATCAAGGGGATGGAACTACGATATTTCTCCAAAAAAGTCGTTGAATGGTACAAACTTAACCTGCGAAGCCTCCCTTGGCGGGAGACAAAAGACCCGTTTCGTATCTGGCTATCTGAAATCATCCTCCAACAGACCCGCGTAAGCCAGGGGCTTCCTTACTATGAAAAATTTATTGAAGCCTTTTCTACTGTAGAAAAACTTGCCGATGCCAGTGAACAAAAAGTGCTTCGGCTTTGGCAGGGCCTCGGATACTACACCCGCGCCCGCAATCTTCACAAGTGCGCCAAAGTAATTGTGAAAAATTATTCGGGCTCCTTTCCAACTTCCTATCAGGAACTATTAACATTGCCGGGTATTGGAGAATACACTGCCGCTGCTATTGCCTCCATTTCATTTAATGAAACGGTGGCCGTTGTGGATGGTAATGTGTATCGGGTTTTATCCAGAGTGTTTGGGATTAGCACTGAAATCAATTCCCCGAAAGGGAAGAAAGAATTTTTTGTGCTGGCCAACCAACTTATTGATAAGAAGAATCCGGCCGTCTTCAATCAGGCGGTAATGGAATTCGGTGCTTTGTTTTGCAAACCTGTGAACCCGTTGTGCGAATCCTGTACGTTTAAAGCAACCTGTGTTGCCTTTAACAATAATCTGGTTGCATCGCTTCCAGTAAAAAAGAAAAGCAAACCCGTTCGAAGGCGGTACTTCTACTATTTTATAATCCAATCCGGAAAATCCCTTATGATGACCAAACGGGGTAAAAAGGATATTTGGGAAGGGCTTTACGATTTCTACCTGATCGAGAAAACGCGTACCACAAAGATCCAAAACCTCATTCAACACGATCCATTTCTTAGTAAACTAAAAGCAACCGAAGAATTTGTAGTCGCTAAAAACTTCAAACACCTCCTGAGCCACCAAACAATCATGGCCACCTTTATCCACATTAAAACCTCCAAAAAGCCAGTTTCTGTACCCAAGGAAAATCAATTTTATAGTATTCCAAAAGTAGCCTCCTTGCCAAAGCCGATCCTCATCGATCGCTACCTACAAAAAACAATCTTTTTTAGTTGACAGAAGATTGGTAATTTTGGCGATTATTGGTAGGCGTCTGTGGCGGGTTCATGGACGTTTGTAATTTTAAAGAGTATAAAAAAGATCGAATATGTCAGGCGTTAACAAAGTAATTTTAGTTGGTCGGTTAGGAAAAGATCCTGAAGTAAGGAATTTGGAAAATGGTGCCACGGTTGCAAACTTTTCCGTTGCTACTACTGAAACCTATAAAGACAAAACCACCGGTGAGCGGAAAGAGATAACCGAATGGCACAACATTGTGCTGTGGAGAGGAATCGCTGAGGTGGCACAAAAATATTTGCATAAAGGGGACATGGTTTATATTGAAGGGAAACTCCGTACCCGCTCTTGGGAAAAAGATGGTGTAACCCGATATACTACTGAAGTCGTGGGCGACCAAATGACCATGCTGACTCCGAAGTCAGGCGGTGGTGGAAACCAGGGATATGACAGTGGCCAATCGCAAGAGCGCAGCCACGCACCAGCGCCATCCCAAAGTGATGATAGTGCTGATGACTTGCCCTTCTAAGTTTAACTAATCGCTATTCCGTTGGACGAGCCTCCCAGTTTAATTTTACTATCCATATTTTCAGGGGATAACCTGATGTACACCATTGGCTTTGCATTCATTGCAGTGCTATTGATGGCATCTGCGTTGGTCTCCGCATCAGAGGTAGCATTTTTTTCCCTGAAAGCCGATGACCTGGACAAACTCAGGCAAAGCAACGGAACGAAAGATAAAACTATCATTGATCTTTTGTCCAACCCCCGTTTGTTACTTGCGTCCATACTGATAGTAAACAATACGGTAAATGTTGCGGTAGTTACAATTTCCACATTCTTAATGTGGGAGATGGTGGGCACCCGAAATCCTACTGACCTTATTGTAGGAATTGTAACATTTTTGGTTACGTTCGCCCTTACGTTCTTTGGGGAAATCATCCCGAAAGTATACGCCACAAAAAACAACCTGAGCTTCGCCTTGTTTATGTCGGGCGCCTGGAAAGTGTTGATAAAAATTTGTGTTCCGGTTTCGCGGCCACTCTTAAGTTTTGGAAAAGTGATTGAAAAGCGATTTGAAAAGAGAGGATATCAGTCTACTGTTGAAGAATTAAACCAGGCATTGGAATTAGCCTCCAACAATGAGACAACGGCAGATGAAAAAGACATCCTTAAAGGGATTGTAAATTTTGGAACACTTAGTGTTCGCCAAGTAATGCGTAGCCGACTTGATATCTCTGCTGCGAATGTTGAAATGAATTTCCATGAATTAATGGATTTCATCAACGATGCAGGCTATTCCAGGATTCCGGTTTTCCAAGAGTCCCTCGACAAGATTGAAGGTATTCTTTATATAAAAGATTTGCTTCCCTACCTCGATGAAGGCCCAGCGTTTGATTGGCGAAAATTATTGCGCAATGGAATTTTTGTTCCCGATTCAAAGAAAATTGATTCGTTATTAAAAGACTTTCAGGAAAAGCGGATCCACATGGCACTTGTAGTGGATGAGTATGGTGGAACTTCCGGGTTGATTACGCTTGAAGATATTATAGAAGAAATCATTGGTGAAATCAATGACGAGTTTGATGAAGTTGGGCACCATTTTCAGCGCATTGATAACCAGACTTATATTTTTGAAAGCAAAACTTCGCTTCATGATTTTTGCAAATCCATCGATATTGAAAGCAATACGTTTGATAGCGTGAAAGGAGAAAGTGAATCGTTAGGAGGCTTGATTCTTGAACTCAACAATGAGCTTCCCAGTGTTGGTGAAGCAATACACTTTGAACGGTTTACATTCGTTATCGAATCCGTGGATCGTAAAAAGATAAAAAAAGTGCGCGTTCAAATTGCTGACCCGGAAGAAAATGAAAAATAGCTTAATCATTATCTGCATCTCGATTAATGCTTTCCTTATTTCCGCTTGCAACAAGGAATATACACCCAAACCGATTGGTTACAACCGACTTGAATTGCCGGAGCCTTCTTATATAATGTTGCCGGATACCTTTCCGTATTCTTTCGAATATTCAACACACGCCAAATTACTTCGGGATACCTCTTCAATAAACGATCGCTTCTGGATCGAAATCTATTACCCCAATCTTAAAGCCGATATTCATTTGACATACAAGTCCATCAACAAAAGTGAAAAACTCCTGAAAGAATATTTTGATGATGCCTATAAACTTACATCCAAGCATCAGATAAAAGCGTATGCGATCAATGAAGTAATTACCACCACACCAAGCGGAAAAACGGCCATCATTGCAGAGTTAGAGGGTGATGTACCAAGCCAATTTCAATTTACGCTTACCGACTCAACAAAGAATTTTGTGCGGGGTGCGCTTTACTTCAACACCAAAGTTGCCAACGATTCCCTTGCCCCTGCCATCGAGTACATGAAAAAAGATATCATGCATTTGATCAATACTTTCGAGTGGAAAAACTAGTTTTTTAGTTTACTGGTTTCAGATTAAAAGTTTCAGGTTTTCCCAGAAGTAAACCGACCTGAAACCTGTAACTTGTAACACAGAAAGAACCAAACTCCTATTCACAGATGAAAAGTTCATTCATTCTCATGGCCATGGCTACCGTGCTCATTACAGGATGCACCGATAAATCCACACTCCAAAAGCCTGAATCACCCGCGTACGAAACAGATGCCTTTAAAAATTATTGGTACAGTGGGCTTGCTGAAATAAATACGTATAATCTTGAACAGATACGATATGGAGAAATCCATTCTGGCAAAGCAGTGTTGATTTTTGTGAGTGAAGATTTTTCAAAATCCAAACATGTGAAACTTGATAACCCTGATAGCGGAGGTGATGATAAAGTAAATATTCTTAAGGTAAACTTTACCAAAAATTTTGTGACAGGCATTTATCCGTATTCGATGATGCTCTCAGTTTTTACACCGATTCAATATTTTGATTCGCCTGCCACACCAAAAGTTACCATGTCGGCACAAGAATGGTGTGGACATTATTTTACGCAACTCAATCTCAATGGAAACAGTTACAACCTAAAATCTTTTAGCTATTTCGAATCCGATGGGGATGTGGACACTTCCGTAAAAAAGTATGTCCTTGAAGATGAGATTTGGAACTTGATTCGAATAGACCCCGTCTTTTTGCCCGTTGGTGAGTTTACCATTCTCCCCGGATTATTTCACACCAGGCTTCATCACTTAAAAGTGGAGCCCATGAAAGTAACCGGATCAAAAAATGTAAATGATTCTACAACTGTTTATACATTGGATTACAGTGATCGTACACTCGCCATCCAGTATGAAAATATGCCTCCTTATAAAATCATTTCATGGGAAGAAACTTTGATTTCCAGCAAGGGAAATATGACCACGAAAGCGGTGCTTGATAAAAGCATGAACCTGGATTACTGGAGAAAAAACAAAAAAGAATTTAACCATCTACGCGATTCGCTTGGGCTTTCGCCAACGAACTATTGATATGCTAAAAAATCAACGAAGAAAATTTTCTTTAGATAAAGGAGTCATTAATCTAAACGCGGCCTATATGTCACCGCTATTGAAGTCTGTAGAAAAAGCAGGCATAGAAGGAATTATAAAAAAGAGAAATCCACCAAAAATTTCTGTTGATGATTTTTTTGAAACAGTCGAGCGCATCCGACAAGAATTCGCAAAACTGATTCGTGCAAAAGAATCAAATCGTGTGGTGATTACTCCCTCGGTATCGTATGGTATTGCTTCGGTTGTGAACAATGTAAAACTCAAGCCTTCGCAAAACATAGTGATAGCAGAAGGACAGTTTCCCAGCAACTACTATCCCTGGCATACGCTGTCAAAAGAGAGTGGTGCGAAACTAAAAGTAGTGGCAGCACCAAAAGAATTAGTGAAGCGTGGAAAAAAATGGAATGAACAAATTCTCACTTCAATCAATAGAAGCACGCGCATTGTAGCGTTGGGTCATATTCATTGGGCAGACGGAACCCTCTGGGATCTTAAAAAAATCAGGCAACGCACAAGGGAAGTTGGTGCATTATTAATTATTGATGGAACACAATCCATTGGAGCACTCCCTTTTTCTGTGCAAGCATTTGAACCCGATGCCGTAATCTGTGCAGGCTATAAATGGCTGATGGGCCCATATTCAATTGGCCTGGCCTATTATGGTGAATACTTTGATGGTGGAAAACCAATTGAAGAAAACTGGATCAACCGATTGGACAGTGAAAATTTTGCGGGGCTTGTAAACTATCAGGATCACTATCATGAAGGAGCATTACGCTATGAGGTAGGTGAGCATAGCAATTTTATTCTCGCGCCTATGTTGTTGAAAGCACTTGAGCAAGTAAATGAATGGAAGCCAAAGAACATTCAGGAATATTGCAAAGCAATTACAATACAACCTGTAGAAATTTTAAAAGAAGCAGGGTATTGGATTGAAGAAGATCGCTATCGCAGTCATCATTTGTTTGGTGTGCGCGTGCCGGAAGGAAAAGATCCGGAAAAAATTAAATCACGTATTCGTAGAAACAAAATTTCAGTTTCCTTTCGGGGAGATGCGATTCGGGTGGCACCGCATGTTTACAATACTGAGAAAGATATGATGAAGTTGGTAGAGTGTTTGGTGAGGTGATAATTTGATAAATCAACATCCTCTGCGAGTGACAACGATGGGAATCAAATTTTTATGTTAAGCCAGCCTGATTTAACTTCTCATCCCTAAAAATTAATTCAACTCCTTTGGGGTAATCTACCGAGTGAAATTCAGCAGCATCTCCAATTTGGTAACGATCATACTGCGATTTATTTAGCTTGAACTTTATTTCACCCAGCGTTAGCCAATAGTCTTTCGTTTTGGAGTCTCGCCTTCCGGTAGTGGTGATGAAGCGCTCCGTGATAATTCCGCGTACAACTTGTTTTTTACCGTCTTGAACAACCCGAACGATTTCCTTTTGCAGGTGTTTACGCATTGGAAAAATGAGGACTAAAAGTCCTGCTCCTAATAAACGCGCGATGATTCCCTCCGGAAAAAGAAGAAAGGCAAAACCGAGGAGTGCAAACACCACAGTAGCGATTAGTAAAGTCTGTGAATTATGTTTTTTAAGTATCACGATGTCCTGTTCGGTTAGCTCCTCCTCACGGTTAAGATGCAACTCCTGTCCCTTCTCACGAAAGGCCTGGATTTTTTGACGTATTGGATCTTGTTTTTCTGCTTCTTTTTGTTGCTTGTTAAACAAAAACATCAAACCAAAACTAAACACGATGCTGATCCCGGCAATACTGGCCATCAGCAACCAATCCCCATCAGGATATTCCATGAAAGCACGATATCCTGCATAAACAGGAATTACAAAATCAAAGAGTAACAGCATGATGGTTTTAAACATTGCCGGTTTCATCGAAACAATTTTAGGTTGTAAAGCAGTCTGCTGTATTAAAGATAAGAACTTAAATTAAAAATGAATACAATCTGCATTACTTGAAATAGAGAAAAAAATTATTCAAACAATTCCTTGGTTTAGTTCCAATCAACCATGACAGAATTTCAATAAATCAATTCCCAAAAACATGCTTCGCATAGTTCACATCCCAAAAATCCAGTAAGTTTCGATTTGCTTGTAGCCGTTTTAAGAAATCATCATACGATTTGTTTTCTTTCTTTGACCAGGCAACTTCCGCCAACGCAATCGCACGGGGATAGACCATGTATTCTACATGTTCACCGGTTTTCATATACTCGGTCCACACATTGGCTTGCGTGCCCAAGACATGCTTTGCCTGTTCTTCCGTGAAATGTTCCGGAACGGGATCATACATGTACACCGTTTTCACATCCACCAATACCCTTACCGCAAGTGGCTCGCTGGCCGAAGAGTCTTGCATGTAATCGAAGTACAACCACTTCGATGGCGTCATAATCACATCATGGTTTTGTTGCGCTGCCGCTATTCCTCCTTCTTCACCGCGCCAACTCATTACGGTTGCATT
>JBGTGG010000080.1:0-5867 GCA_041746855.1 Cyclobacteriaceae bacterium
TTCCTTCTCGTATGGATTTTATTTCCGATCCCTTCAATACTATTCCCGCTACGTATGTATCCAGCAACTCATATTGATAGGATGCTTGCCTGTTTTTTATACTAACGGATTTAGAAAACCTTTCTTTTGCCATTTACTTTATTCGTTTGGAAAAAATGCTTTTCAATTTTTCCCGTTTCAAAATTTTTTGTCCGGTGGTGCCCGTTGCTACAATCCGATCGTTAACCAAAGCATTATACGAACAAATTAATTCATTACCGTTGATCATCTCTACTTTTGAATCAATTCTTACCACATCCCCAACAAATGCAGGACTAACATGATCAATGGTCAAAGAAGTTCCAATACCTTCTTCATCCTCCTCCCGCATTTCCAACACATATTGCCGTGTGGCCCATTCTATTTCCCGCGCAAGCGAAAAGGTGGCGCACACCGGATGCACCGCTTCACTGTGAAAAGACGCGACATCTTCTTCTTTCACATGGAATGTGATGTGCTTCGTATCGCCTATTTTAAAGGGTTGCTTCATGAGTTTAAAGGCATCCGTGCTAATGGTGCCACATCCAGTCCGCAAAAGTCTTGATCCAAAAATTTGTAATGTGCCGCCATGGCAATCATTCCGGCATTGTCGGTGCAGTATTCAAAATCCGGAATGTATACATTCCATTTTTTTTCCTTTGCCAGTTCAGTTAGTCGGCTGCGAAGGCCATGATTGGCGGAAACCCCTCCGGCAATTGCGATCTCATTCACACCAAACTGCTCACTTGCCAAAATAAGTTTTGTGGTCAACATATTGATTAGCCGGTATTGGATACTGGCGGCTATATCCGCTAAATTCTTCTCAACAAAATCCGGATCTAGTTTGATCTGATCACGCAAGAAATACAAGACCGCGGTTTTAATTCCACTAAAAGAAAAATCCAACCCGGGCATATTGGTTTCAGGAAACGGAAAAACAGTAGGATTTCCTTCTTTGGCTAATTTATCAATCAATGGTCCACCGGGATACGGCAATCCTAAAAGTTTTGCTGTTTTATCAAATGCTTCACCAACGGCATCATCCTGGGTTTGTCCAACAACTTCCATGACAGAATAGCTTTTTACCAAAACCAATTGTGTATGTCCTCCGCTCACGGTCAAACAAATGAAGGGAAACTTCGGTTTTGGATCATCAATAAAATGCGCCAACACGTGCGCCTGCATGTGGTTCACCTCAATAAGTGGAATACCAAGCGCAATGGCCATGGCTTTTGCAAAAGATACCCCAACGAGTAGCGCCCCCATTAATCCGGGCCCGCGCGTGAACGCTATTGCGCTTAAGTCTGTTTTGTGCACACCTGCTTCCCTCAATGCTTCCTGGACCACTGCTACAATGGCCTGTTGATGTGCCCGTGATGCAAGCTCCGGTACAACACCACCATATTTCTGGTGGATGCTTTGCGAGGCGATAATATTATTGAGTACCTTGCCGTTTGAAATCACGGAGGCAGAAGTTTCATCGCAAGAAGACTCAATGGCCAGGATTATGGAACCCATGTTTTCGGAAAAATGAATGCGCAAGTTATTAAAAATAGGATTCTTAAAATACTGACGTACGGTCTTACCGGGATCGGCTTCTTATTAATATCCGCGTTTCTCATCCTCCAATTCCCCCCCGTTCAGGAAAGTTTAGCCAATAGGTTTTTGGGGGATTTCACACAAAAAACAGGCTTCAAGAGTACGATAACGGGGTTGAGAGTTTTGTGGTTTGATCGGTTGGAGCTGGAGGGTGTGCGCATTATCGATCCCGAAAACAATGAGATGATCAGCGCAAAGAATATCCTGATCAACTACAGCTTCACTCACCTTTTAAGTGGAAAGAATGTAAACATAGATGGTCTTATTATAGACAGTGCCCACGTAGCACTCCATCGAATCCATGAATATGATACCTCCACCAATTTAAATATCAATGTTTTTATAAACCGGATCAATGAAGCGTATGCTTCCAGCGGAAGCTCAGGAAAAACCACACAAATCAACTTAGGGGAAGCGCTTTTGTCCCAATCTATTTTCACATTCAATGATAGCAAGCAAGATACCATCAACACTGGTTTTGACTACAACCACTTTACAGTTGATATTGATGAAGCCCAACTTCAGAATTTTATGATCCTGGGGGATACAACCGAATTCAATGTAAAAACCCTTATCGCAAAAGACCGAAAGACTGATTTAAAAATTAAACAGTTGTCTACCTTCTTCCGCTTATCGCAAAAAGCAATGGAGTTTAAAGGATTGAAACTTTATGCAAACGAAAGTTTTATTTCCGATAGTATCGTTTTTCATTACGAAAGCCAAACGGATCTTAATGATTTCAACAACCTCGTTACCATCGAAGCAAACCTCGTTAATACAATTATCGACCCGCGTGATATTGCCCTCTTTGCACCGGTGATGAGTAAGGTGACGCAACCCCTTCACGTAAGTGGAAAGGTGAATGGAAAGATAAACCGTTTTAAAGTTACCCGAATGGATATTGGATTAGGCAATACAAGTTTGAAAGGATCCATTGATCTGGACGGACTTCCCAATACCGAAGAGACTTTTATTATCCTGAACTTGTTGGACTCGCAAATTGATTTCAATGATCTCTCCTTCCTGATCAATGAAAGTGCGTTGAAACGATTGGCGCCTATGGGAATGCATGCACTTCGCGGGCAGTTTGTTGGTTACCCTACCGACTTTGTTGCGAACGGATCTTTTAGTAACAAGATAGGGAGGATCAATTCTGACATCAACTTTAAACTCAATGAAGAAGACTTCGATAAATCAACGTATAGTGGAAAACTTCAACTTGCAGATTTCGATCTGGGCGAATACTTTAATGATACTACAACTTTTCAAAAAATAAACCTCAACGGTAAAATTTCCGGTAAAGGATTATCTGCTCAAACTGCGGACTTTACATTGGATGGAAAAATAACTTCCATCGGTCTGATGGGATACACCTATTCGAAAATAGAAACGAACGCGCATTTCGCTTCTGAATTTTTTAACGGCTTTCTTAAAATAGACGATCCGAATTTGAAATTCAATGCCACCGGATCCATCGACTTGCGAAACAAAAAAAATGAAATCAAAATAAAAGCTTCGCTCGACACGAGTGAGTTCCAGAATTTAAAACTATCACACGACAGGCTTTCCATTCGTTCTCAAATAGACGTGAACATTACCGGATTGAACATCGACAGCTTGTTGGGAACAGCAGTGTTAAAAAATATTGACATCGCCTATAAAGACCAGGAACTTCAATTGAAAGATTTGACTTTACAGTCCAATAAAATAGGGAAAGAGAAAAATTTTACCGTAAAATCCTCCCTGGTGGATGTGGATGTAAAGGGTGATTATTATTTCACCAAGGTATTCACTGATATACAAAAATTGATTACCGAATTACAACTTAACATCCGGAACGATGCTGAAGAAACCAAAAATTACTATCGAACGAACACGTTCCAACCCGGTACTAATTATGATTTGGAATATAGCTTGGGGATCAAAAATTTTAGTCCGATAAGTGAACTATTAAGCATCGATTTTTTTATCAATCCGGGAACGGAAATAAATGGTGAATTTTCACACGGCTATACCACCATCTTTAAAGCCTATTCAAACATCGACACGTTAAGTCTGAATAAAAATACCTTTTACGACAATGAAGTTGACTTAACGGTTTCTAAAATAGCCGACAGTACAAACGTTTTATCAATGTTTTATATAGATTCCAAAAGCCAATCGTTCAGTGGACTGAAATCGAACGACCTGATTGTGGAAGGAATTTGGGATCGAAACCATGTTGACCTCGCACTCGATATAGAGCAGGATCAACAAGACAATTACTTGCGGCTAAAAGGAGGGATTGATTTTATGCCCGACAGCACACAGATAAAACTTTTACCATCCGATATTTTAATCCTCGATCAAAAATGGAAAATAGACCCAGATAACCTTTTGCGCACCAAAGGAAGGGAATGGAGTATTAAAAACCTGAAATTCATAAGTGGCGACCAGCACATTGGTTTGGACGGAAAAATATCGGATAATCCCGATGAAAAAATAACCCTGGAAATCAAGGACCTGGATCTTACGGTTCTCAATGCCTTCACCACAAAAAAAATTGAAGGAAGGTTGGACGGTATTGTGGATGTTTCGAACATCTATGGTAAACAATTAATTCAAAACAATGTATTGGTTGACAACCTCTATGTCAATGATTTTTTAGTAGGTGACATTGAAGGAACAAACAATTGGAGCACAACAGAAGAAAGGTTTGTCCTCCATTTTTTAATTGATCGGCTGGGTGATAAAATTGTAAACCTGGAAGGCTATTATGATCCTACAGAAGAAAACAATCCACTTAATGTGGAGGCCCACCTTGAAAAAGCCAGCCTGAAAATCATCGAACCTTTTTTTGATGACATCTTCAGCAACCTGGGCGGAACGATCTCCGGCCTTTTTAAAATAAAAGGCGATTTGTTAAGTCCTGATATTCGGGGTGAAGGGAATATTGAGAATGGTCAGATCATGATCAATTATCTGCAAACCCTTTACAAAATAAAAGGGACAATCGCGATGACCCCTACCTCCATAGATTTTAAAAGAATTGAACTTACGGATGAATTCAACAATACAGGTCAACTAAACGGATCGATCACGCATGTTGACTTCAGGGAAACAAAAATTGATATCGCAGCACAATTCCGAAACTTTCAAGTACTGAAAACCACAACAAAAGACAACTCTTTGTTTTATGGACAAGGAATTGCAACAGGCGATGTCAGCTTTACTGGACCCGTTTCCAATCTAAAAATCGCTGCCAATGCACGAACAGACCGAAACACCCGGATATATATTCCACTCTCCGGCACTTCTGATGGGTATACAAAAAAAGAATTTATCAATTTTGTAAACTTCACTGATACCACCTATATCAACGAAAAGAAAGGAGAAGAAAAAAACAGGATCAGTTTAACCGGTGTTACCTTCGACTTAAACCTGGATGTAACTCCTGATGCCTACTGCGAACTAATTTTCGATATAAAATCAGGTGACATTATTCGTGGTCGTGGCAAAGGGGAAATAAAACTACAACTTGATACAAAGGGAGAGTTCAATATGTTTGGCCCACTGGAGTTTACAGAAGGATGGTACAACTTTACATTGGCGGGGGTAATCAACAAAGAATTCAATATTGAAAGAGGAAGCAGGATTACCTGGTTTGGAGATCCGTATGGTGCGCAGTTGGACATACAGGCTTCCTATAACCAAATGACCTCGCTTTCCGCAGTACTGACAAATCAGAGCTTAGCAACTTCGCCACAAGCCCGTAGAAAATATCCGGTGAATGTTATTCTTAATATTGATGGCCCTATGCTTAATTCAGACATCACTTTTGATATCACTGCTGATAACCTCCCAACATCAGTTGCATTTACGGATCCAGAAGGGAATGTCAACCTTCAATTCGATTTTTTAGCGTTTAAAAACAGGCTGGACGAACAAGAAATGAAACGCCAGGTATTTAGTTTGTTGATCCTTAGAAGAATATCGCCACCCGAATCTTTCGATACCAGTGGTGCAATTGTTAATAGTGTTAGTGAGCTACTTTCCAATCAGCTTAGCTATTGGATGACGCAAGTGGATGACAACTTAGAAATTGATGTGGATTTGGGTACGATGGACGAAGAAGCCTTTAGTACTTTTCAGCTTCGGCTTTCCTATACATTCTTAAATGGCCGGATGCGCATTACCCGTGATGGCACGCAAAACAATCAATATGCCAATGGCACCAGTGACGTTTCGAATATGGTGGGCGACTGGACCAT
>JBGTGG010000081.1:0-7220 GCA_041746855.1 Cyclobacteriaceae bacterium
CCTATTGCCTTTTCAAGTTCAGCCAATTGTTTTTCAAGGTCTTCCAAATCACCTTTTAAACAAGAGGACATCACGAACATTAGTGGTAGAATTAGGAAGAGGATTGGATTGGGTTTTAGGGACATAATTCTGGATTGTTAAAAGCCTTACGAATCTAGTGATTATTGAAGGTTTATTAAAATGTTTGTAGCTTAAACAAAAAAAGGGCTGTCTTATATAAGACAGCCCTTTTTTACATGATCAATATTTAACTTATTGTGGATTCTGCTCCATATTTGGGTTGGCATTCAATTCGTTTAGCGGAATTAAAAACTGCCACTGAATATCCCCTGCAGGAACTTCAAATATTTGTGCCACAGCCGGAGGGTGATTACTTACACCTGAAAGGCGATCTAAAGGAAGGTTTAATCGTTTTAAATCCAAAAAACGGAACCCTTCTCCCCACAACTCAAGTCTTCTATACAACAGAATTTCATCGATAAGGTCCTGTCCGGTATTAGCAGAAAGCGTATAGTCATCATCTCTGACCGTGTTTAATTCAAACAGTGCCTGTGCGGCAGGTCCATCCTGACCAAAGTGGGCTTTAGCTTCTGCTTCAATCAAGTACATCTCAGATGAACGCATATAGACTACATCCCCCAGACTTAACCCAGGGTTTGCAGCAGTAAATTTTCTGCTTTGGTAAGGAACGCTTAGTGAGCCTGCTGTAGGCTTTTCGTCAGCGGTTAATCCGGTAAGGGCAAAATTTTCTTTGCGAACATCGGTATCCGGAAATGCATCGTACAATACGTTTAAAATAGCATGCGGACCGGTACGTGTATAGGTAGAACTGAAATTGTGCGACATATAGGCCATAAAGGTTGCAAAGAATCCTTGTTCGTCCTGAATAGTTCTAGCTCCCCAGATCCACTCCTCATTACTTAAATTATTAAACCCATCCGTATATGCTGCTTTGGACATCAGTGGATATCCAGTTCGTGCAGCAATGGCATTGTCAATGGCTACTTGCCACAAACCCTGAGTCAACGCCACCCGTGCTTTTAAGCCTCTCGCAACATTAATGTTCAAATTAGTTTTAGCACTTAAATCAGGGTTGTTGGCACTGGCTCCTCGAGGAGATGCATCGGCAAATGCCAAAATTGCGTCATCCAAATCCTGATTGATCTGTGCATACACTTCTTCAACTGTAGCGCGGGGTTGTCCTTCAAGTTGCGTATCCAAAATTATGGGAACACCTAATTGCGAGTTGTTTGCGCCCGCAACATACCGCTCACCGTACAATTGAACCAAATAATGGTATGCAAAAGCGCGATACGCCAATGCCTGTGCCTTTAATTCATTTTTATCAGCAACAGGTCCGGTGGCACCGTCTATATTATTGACAATAAGGTTTACATTGGTGATAAGCCTGTAATAGAAACGAAAGGCAAAATCCGGTAAGTTGAAATTCTCCGTTCTGTGATCAATCCAACGATAGGCATTGTTGTACCAGCCATTTCCCAGAGTTGACTTCACGAGATCTTCACCCAGCATGTCGATATGAATCATCATACTTCCCTGACCAAAACCGGATTGTGAAGACGGAGGATTTAACCGCCAAAACATCAACCGGTGTACACCATTCAAGGCAATACGTGCGTTGTCGGTCGTAAGGAAAACACTCGCCTCTGAAACCGAGCCAGTAGGTGTTCTTACCAAGAAATCGTCATTACAAGAGGTCACTGTTAACAGTGCCACTATTACTACAGAAATTGTTTTAAACACTATATTTCTTTTCATAACTGTCATTATTTAAAAACCTACGTTAAGTCCAACCGTAAATACACGGCTAGGGATATACACATTTGACGTTACCCCGGTAAAATTCTGGGAAACATTCATTCCCTGACGCTCACTGAATAATCTGAGGTTCTCCCCTGATAAATATACGCTTGCATTTCCAAGACCTGCTTTCGTTAGCAACGCCCTAGGGAAATTGTAGTTCAAGGTAATCTGGCGAATATTCAAATGGCTACCACTGGTCAACCACCGATCAGAAGTGGCACCAATATTATTATTATTTCCGACATCCATGCGTGGGATATTCCCTTCATCACCAGAATTACTCCACCTGTTCAGGGCATCTTTATGAATAGCAACACCATAGTCTGGAGCCATTAATGATTGGTATCCTGCATCGTAAACCAGACCACCAATCTGATAGGTAGTTAGGATTGTCAATGATAGCCCTTTGTAACGGAAAGTATTGGTTATCCCACCATATAAATCAGGAAGTGCAGAACCTGCATAATGGAAGCGACCTCTGCTTTGATTTGATGTGAGGGTATCGCTTCCTATAACTACATCCGAAGTTTCATTGTAGGTATTGCTTTCTGTATTCAAACGGTAAAGCGGGGCTCCATTCTCCGAATTGACGCCATAATACTCACGCAACCAGTAAGCATAAATATCCTTACCTTCTTTCAGCTTTTTCGTACCTGTGACAAACTCATCCACAGGTAAACTCGTGATCTTATTGCTAATGGTGGCGGCATTTATACTAAGGTTCCATGTGAAGTCACCCGCTCGTACTACATCGCCACCTAAGGTAATCTCTATACCCCTGTTCTGCATCTCACCAATATTACGAGCAATATTTCCCTCAGGACTTCCCGATGATAGTGGTAATGGAACATCAAATAATAAGTCCACTGAAGCTCTTGAGTAGTATTCCAAAGTACCCGTTAATCGATTATTAAATAAAACGAAATCTGTACCCACATCAAATTGCGCATTTTTTTCCCAGCCTAAATCAGGGTTTGAAATATTTGACTGCAAGTAACCAGGCTCACCTGCATTGTTGAAACCTAATGCATATAGCCCTTGAGACGGATAGTACCCACCAATAGCTCGATTACCCGTTTGCCCATAGGAAGCGCGTAGTTTCAATGCATTAACCCAGGTCAGATTGCTCATAAATGCCTCTGTTTCCATTCTCCATGAAGCTCCAACAGAGAAAAAGTTACCCCAACGCTTTTCTGGTGAAAATCGGGAAGATCCATCTCTTCGGAATGATCCGGACACAAAGTACTTACCGTTATAATCATACTCTACGCGTGAAAGGAATGATTCGATGGCTTCATCACTAGTGGAAGAGGTTGCGCTGTTAATCTCAGTGAAGTTGATCAATTCATCGATACCATCTACAATTTGAGCTTGCTTACTGGCTGAGAAATTATTGTCAACAAAGCTATAACTCTCATGACCTACCAAAGCACTTACATTGTGTTTATCTAAAATGGTTTTTCTGAAAGACAATAACTGGTTGAGCGTTATTGACGTTTCGGTGGAATTGATCCTATTGGCACGGCCCGCAGGTGCACCATCCCCTACAATTTTATTGTCGTAACCTGTTTCGTAATAACTGTATAAATCAACCCCAGCATTTACCTTAAAATTAAAGTATTTCAAAAAGTCAGCTTCTGCATAACCCCTACCGCTGACAACGGTACGTTTGTAAAATGTTTTGTTAAGTTCTGTTTCTTGTACCGGGTGACGGCCTGGACTCGCGCCACTAGGACGCGCTGGGGGTCCGAAACCAAGATCGTAAATCCTGTTGCCGTTATCATCCCTAATGAATTCACCTGTAACAGGGTCATGCTCCCATACCGGATAAATAGGCCCTATGGCTCTTGCTGTTCTGAAGGGGTTCACAAATGATGCACTACCATCCGTTCTGGCATTGTTGGCCTCGGTGTAAGTAGCCGTCATATTAACACCTGTCTTAAACCATTTTAACGGTCTTGTATTAAGGTTAATACGAGCAGTCCAACGATCAAAATCGGAATTAATAATGTAACCTTTTTCATCGAGGTAGCCTACAGAAACAAAGTAATCTGAAGTAGATGTTCCACCGCTGTAATTCATGTTATATTCTCCACGGTATCCATTTCTTTCCAATGGAACAAACCAGTCGGTATCGGTGTAAAGTTGTTGAGCATTGGGGTTGAACTCACCGCTAGTATTTACCAATTGATTCCCTGGAACATTAAAAGGATTGTATCCCAGTAAAGTACTAATATCATTTGTTGCGTTCTGGGCGGCAATTGTGGGGTCAACATTTAGCGGCCCATAAACCTGACTGTTTCTGTAGGATTCCCAGAATAGGGTATAGTATTCACGGGCATTAACACGTTCATACTCAGGTATTGCACGCGAGGTCGATCCTTGGGTGGTACTGAAATTAAACCGTGTCTTTCCCTCTTTACCACGCTTGGTGGTAACCATAATAACCCCATTTGCAGCACGTGATCCATAAAGCGTTGAAGATGCAGCATCCTTTAGGACTGTCATACTTTCAATATCATTTGGGTTTAAATTACTAATTCCCTGATCATAAGGAACACCATCAACCACATAAAGTGGGTCATTGCTGGCATTGATGGAACCAATTCCACGAATACGGATACCCGGAGCTGAACCGGGCTGACCACTTGCAGCTGTTGTTTGAACCCCTGAAATCGTCCCTACCAATGCGTTAGCAACGTTTGCTAACGGTCTTTTCTGGATTTGTTCAGAGTTGATCTCTCCCACTGAACCTGTAAAGGATCGCTTATCCGAAACACCGTAGGCAGTTACCACCACTTCGGAGAGCTGCGTGATATCAGCAGTCATAGAAACATCTATTGAAGATCTAGAGCCAACAGCAATTTCTTGTGAAATAAATCCAATAAAAGAAAACGACAAGGTTGCATCGGATGGGGCATTAATGCTATACATCCCTGCGGCATCAGTTACCGTTCCAATACTTGTCCCTTTTATTGTTACGTTGACACCAGGAATTACCGTACCATCCTCGGCTTCGGTAACTTTTCCTGTGATTGTCCTTTCTTGTGCAAATGCATTGATTGCAATTACACTAAACATGACAACCCATAAATTTTGTAGAGTTTTCTTCATATCATTTTTTTAAGGTTAGTGTTAATTTATTTAATAGTAAATGTACCTATCATGACAATATTTTTCATAACCATTCAAAAAAAATAAAAAAATAACGTATTTAGGGTGAGGAACAATCATTTAAATAACAAACACAACCCCCTATTTCACAAAAATAATCGTCTCTAGGGTTTTAATATCCTTCAGCGGGTTATTATCAGATGGCAACAATGTCCGCAAGTTTTCCCACTTTGATAGTTCCAAGCTTATCATTAACGCCTAAAATCTGTACATTTACGATGGGTAGTTGAGTTGATCGCTTCCATTGCAGGCATTCCGGCCTCCACCATGTATCCAAATTCTTTTCCATTTTCGCCATGTGGAAAAACAGCAGCATCCGTAGCAAAAGCAATCTCTACTCCTTTCTTGTAGGCTTTTGAAAATGTGTCTTGAATGATTGGCCTTATTAGGAGCAACGCTTTCGGAAACTAATGGATGATAAGAGCGCAGTCGCAGTCTGTTGCGAAGCATACTTTCCGGCAGTAATGGTGGGTGGAAGATAAAATGAGTGTTAAATTCTTTAGCAATCAAGTTTAAGCAGTCGGTTTACGGTTTAAATACTTCTGGGTCAGCTCCTTTAACGACAACATTTCATCACGTTCCATTGCTGCCGCTCGTACATGCAGCATCATTTCAAACATGACTTCCTGATCGTAGCCAAGATTGGCAGCAATCTTTGAACAGAACATAATCTCTTCTTTATAGAGGCGTTCGTCAATTTTCATTAATTGCACCAGACTGAATATGTATTCAAATTTTTGGTCGTCTGTCAAGTCTTTTGGGATAATGAGATCATGGCGTCTTTCAAAGAGTGGACTGATTTCATCTTTTCTGAACCCATTGGCTTTTCCAATATTGCCGATGTAAACCTTTTCCCGTTCCGCCACTTCCCCATCGATGCGCGCCAAATTGATCAATAATTTCATCTGCTCCAGAACAGCCATAGATTTAAGTTTTAATTTGTCAGAAGATGGAAAATCGTTTATGCCAACCAAATATAATTATTTGTATTGTCTTACCTTACCGGTAAAAAAATAAACCAAGAAACTTGGACAGGCTCAGCCTTCGATAAATTCAATCTGACAAAAAAATATGAATTTTCTCGCTCACGCATATCTTTCCGGTGATAATCCCAAACTCTTGGTCGGAAACTTCATCGGGGATTTTGTGAAAGGACGGGGTATCCATGAGCGTTTTGAAAAAAACATTGCTCAGGGTATTGAGCTCCATCGGTTGATAGATGCTTACACGGATAGTCACCCGGTGGTGATGGAGAGCAAAATTAGATTGCGCGAAAAGTACAGGCACTATGCACCTGTCATTGTCGATATGTATTATGACCATTTTCTGGCTTCTAGCTGGTCAACCTATCATGATCTTTCTTTGGAAGAATTTGCAGCCAAAACCTATCAAACACTAAATGACAATTTTGATGTTCTCCCCGAGAAACTCCGCCACATGCTGCCGTATATGATGCACGGCAACTGGCTCGTCAACTATGGAAAGGTTGAAGGTATCCAGCGCGCATTAACGGGCATGAGCAGGCGAACTTCTTTCAATTCTCAAATGGAAGACGCTGCTAATGATTTACGAAAACATTATCAGGAGTTTGGCGATGAATTTAAATTATTCTTTCCTGATCTTGTACGCTATTCAAAAGAAGAAATCGAAAAGCTTCGTTTAGCTTAGTCGTCCAACATTCTAAAAAATAAAAAATCGTTTGTGCCATCGTGTCGAAGGAATGAAATTATTTCATCGAACGCTGGCAGGCGACACGGTTAAAATTTCCACATTAACACCACGGGTTGCACCCGTGGCTAAAAATATTGCGCTCCTACGGAGCTTAGTCGTTCTATTAAAAACCTATTTAAAATTCTTATACGGAGCTTTTCCCTTATTTTATTTCAGGGTCTTTCGATAAAAAACCCAATTTATTTTATTTCAAATTCCACCTCGCTGCTTTCTGTACCATTAACAAACTTGATGGCATACTTTCCTTTTTCAGCATACTTCAAACTTGCATCCGTAGGCGTTGTTTCCTTCTTTGACTTTCCTTTTTTCGCGGGCGCTACTGCTGATGCAACCTTCACATCCCATGCCACCGCATTGAATCCTTTCGCACCGCTTACCTCCATTCTTCGCACAACATTCTTTTCAGTATCCACTATTTCAACATTGATTTTATTAGTGGCCGTTCCAACGAAATATTGGAGCACCACTTTTGGTTCGTTCGGTGTATCCCA
>JBGTGG010000082.1:0-5713 GCA_041746855.1 Cyclobacteriaceae bacterium
CGCTTTAAATCTTCACTGAAATTGCGATTGACCCGTTCCGTAACAGTCAGTTTTTCATACTCCTTTAATGTAGCCATATTTGTCTTGCTTTTTGGTGTCTGTAAACTCCAAAAAACGGTCAACGTATTTCAGGCAAGGACATTAATCCTTCAACTTCTAACCTGTAACTTACTATACCAACAACAAAGAACAACTAAAGCATGATTATCCAACTCACACCCTCCATCTCACCAATTGAAAAAGACGAGATATTCGCCATTACAAAATCCCTGGGCTATAAAACCACAGAGGTTAAAACGCAAAAGGGTTCCTATCTCGTGAATATTGGCAAGAAAGAATTTGATATTCGTTTGCTGGGCTTCATGCAAGGTATTCAGGATATCCATCGCGTTTCCGATGAATACAAATTGGTTTCACGCAAGTGGAAAGTCAATCAAACACAAATTGATTTGGGCGATGGAGTAACTATTGGAGATGGTTCCTTATCAATAATGGCAGGACCGTGTTCGATTGAAACGGAAGAACAGATTCAAGACACCATCGATCATCTTGTAAAGAATGATGTGAAGTTGATGCGCGGTGGTGTATTTAAGCCAAGAAGTTCTCCGTATGCTTTTCGTGGTTTAGGAACTGAAGGTTTGAAAATGTGGTATACGCTTGCACGCAAGGCCGGGATTAAAATTGTGAGCGAAG
This sequence comes from Cyclobacteriaceae bacterium, assembly GCA_041746855.1. Taxonomy (GTDB): domain Bacteria; phylum Bacteroidota; class Bacteroidia; order Cytophagales; family Cyclobacteriaceae; genus JBGTGG01. The sequence continues at coordinate 694 of JBGTGG010000082.1, forward strand.
TGATGCAGGTTTCACAAATCGCAGAAATGTATGATTATGTGGATATCTATCAGGTAGGAGCGAGGAATACGCAGAATTTTAATTTGCTCGATGAACTTGGAAAGGTTGACAAGGCGGTGATGATTAAGCGCGGTATCTCGGGAACGATAGAAGAACTGTTATCATCAGCAGAATATGTTTTTTCTGCAGGAAATGAAAACCTGTTGTTGTGTGAGCGGGGTATTCGCACGTATGAAAAAGCAAGTAGAAACACGATGGATATTAATGCCATTCCGATTTTAAAAGAGAAAAGTCATTTGCCGGTAATTGCTGATCCTTCCCATGGCATTGGTATTCGTGATTTCGTGGAACCTGTTGCATTAGCGGCTGTGATGGCCGGAGCGGATGGTGTGATTTATGAAACGCATAGAAAGCCGGAAGAAGCATACAGCGATGGCCAACAAACATTGGACTTTGATGAGTCTGCAAAATTGATTGCGCGCATGCGAAAGTCTTTTGCGTTGCGCGAGGAGTTTTAAAAAGAAATAAAGATGGTGTATTAAAAAAAGATGAAGCCGGAAAAGGCTTCATCTTTTTTATCAATCCATAAATTAAGGAATAGGCAGTGCGGTAGCTCCGTAAAGACCTATGTTTGTTAGGGGAATTGTAGCGCCCCATTTTGCATTGATTGCACTGATGAATGTTCTCGACAAGAATGCATATCCCCTGGTATTCGGATGCGCACCATCTTCGGAGTAAATTCCAGTAGGGGGGTTAATGTTTGGAGTTATCGTTACTCCATTGATAACCGCTGCCTGGTTGGTCACCAGCGTTGTAAGCGTTGCATTGATGTCTGCCAACGCAAGCCTTTCTGTATTTGCAGTTACAACCGCTTGTACAGTTGCATTGAAAGCTGCACGCGCATCATTTATGGCAGTAATTTCAGATGGAATTAAGACATAACGATCTGCAACTGGTTCAGAAATACCGAGTTGACCAAAAGTTCCGGCCGTTCCGAGAATGGAACCTGTGGATAAGGGAATAATGTCGGTGGCTGCAGTTTGACGAGCCTTGGCGTAAGGCGCCAAACCCGCATAAGGTCCTACCATGTAAGGGCCAAGGTCCGTTAGCGTTTCATCATTCATCAGTATTTTATTAGCACCTGCTACGTACGTGAGTTTCCTTTTGTTTGCTTCATCAACAGTGATTACTGTATTCGCTGCCATGCCATCCAAAAAAGCGTTGTAGTTGTTGGCTAAAGCATTCGTTGCGCCAGTTGCTTGCTCCTCATTCAGTGGAATTGGATTATAAGGCACAGAGGTAAAATGGGGCATTGCAAAAATGTTCGGGAAATTACCTACCACTCCTTTCAGGTTAGGATTTGATCCTAAAAGCGCTCCTATAGCTCCAGCATACTGTAAGTCAAAACTGGCTGGTCCTGCACCTGTTGCAGGTGTAAGCGGTGCTAAAGTAGGATCCCCGCCAAATGCTGCATGAAGGAAAAAATCATCTAACCCTAACCAGAATAGAAAGAAGGTGCCACCAGCAGCCGCAGCATCACCAATTATTGTTGATGTGCCGCCAGGAAAAGCCCATCTTCCATAAAAGGGATTAAACCTTGGATCGACTCCTGCTCCAGCCCAAGCTCCGGTTTCGGTAATTAGCGCCTGACCAAGTACAATAGCAGGCACTGCGAAATTATTAAGCTCGGCTTTAGTACCTGTATAGAGGAAACCCGGATTTACAGTTGGGTTTGGAACAGCTTCGAAATCACCAACTGGGTAAGCCTGTGGAGTAGGGCGGGGTGAAGCACCCTGTAGTAGCATTCGGCCATAGACCGGCTTGGTAGGGTCAAATGGTGGACCCAGAACAGGTTGCGTAACAAACAAATTCCATCCTAAAGAAGCATTAATGCTAGGCTGGTTAAACGTTGCAGTACCTCCTGCACATTCAAACTGCTTATTGATAATTGCAGCAAGCGAATTATTTTGTCCGGCAGTAAATAATGCGCCTCCTTGTACTCCCGCGACAAAGGAATTTCCAATGGCAACAAATTTTGTCAGGTCAACCGATCCTGCCACAGCGTCATCACATGATGTATCAACCGGTGGCTCAGGGGGAGGCGAAAGCGTAATCACCTCTTGTTCACAACTGGTAAACATGGTTACCGCAAGTGTTAAAATTATATATTTTAGTTTCATAAGGTTCATGGTTTTGAAATTCAAAATTATCTCAAGAATTCATCAAAAGTTAGGGAGATGTAGAATTGCTGTCCTACGAAAGGAGCACCGAAGTTGGTTCTGTAATCACCTCCTAACAAGTTGGTACCACCAAGCTTTGCAATTGTTTTGAGAGAAGATATTTTGTAACTAACCTGGGCATCCAAAACACCAAACTCTGGTACATCCCAACGACCAAAAGTTGACTCCCATAAGAATCCTTCTTGCCAACGGAAATTGATATTAAACCCAAGATTCTTTGCTACTTTCCTATTCCCCAATCCAACAGTGAATTTATTTTCTGGTGTATTAAAACCAGCACGGAAATCAGAATCTTCATCAGTCGCAAAAGTAGAGTAGTTGTATGATCCTGTAAGGGTGAAATTTTTAGGAAGATTGTATGTTACCCCCAAGCCAATTCCTTGAGATGTAACATCTTCTTTACTGTTTACATAAGGGGAGTATAGTGAGCCGGCATTTACAGTATTACCTTGATGGGTTGTAGCTGCTTTTACTGCCACCACTTCGCCTCCAATAAAGTTTGAATAACTTGTGAAATAATAATTAATATCGACTAAAAAATTAGACCCCATTAACCCCTTGTAACCGATCTCAAATGATTTCAATTGTTCGGGTTGTACATACGCCACATTGGAAGTTACTAAAAGATTTCCATCTCCTGTATTCACTGAACCATCGGGGTTCAGACTTCCGCCTGCACTTGTAAAAGCTCGGTAGGATGCTTCTGTCCAGGCTCCACCGTTATGCACACCGTACCGGGCGGCATTTGCTTCCGTACTTCCCAGTAATGTACCACCCGTTGAGGGGAAGTAAATAAACTGTGCCTGTGTATCAGGATTCCTGAATCCTGTTTGAAAAGAGGCCCGGATGTTATGGGATTCTTTAAAAGTATAAACAGCTGAAACTCGTGGCGTAACCTGACCATCGAAATTCTCATTTTTGTCATAGCGTAACGATGCTGTTAAATGCAAGGACTCTGCAATTGTTTTAGAGGCTTGTGCATACACACCGAATTCATTTATATTAATTCGTTGAAAATTAGTACCATCTTCAGGGGCTTCGTTGAAAATAGTACCATCTGAAAATAGGCTATATCTTCTGAAATTACCACCAACCATCAGTTCCATAAACTCAATTTCATTTACAAAATTGTAATTGAATTCACCATGATAGACTTTGGAATCATCAATGAATTTTGCGCCTGGAGGATTGCGCTGGAAATATTGGTTCTTTACTTTATTAACAAGCGCTTTATATTCATCAGAACCCGGGTCGGGACGTGGTTGTGCTTCTTGTGAAGGATCTATAACTGGCCAGATGTTGTCAGCAAAATTTCTTGCAGCAGCATGATTCCCAGCCGGTTGACCAAAATACCCTTGCATTGCCAGGACATAATTTCTAGCCCACACGGTTGCAGTGGGTTGAAGTTCTTCATTCATGTATGCACCGAGTGCGGACAGGTTGTAAGAATCACCTGCATCGGTATGGTTAAGATATCCCCGAACAAAGAAATTATCACCTTTAAGTTCTAGTTTATGGAATTGTTGATTAAATCCTCTTAAAACATATTTTTCTGTTCCTTGATAAACTGAGCTTCCTCCACCGTATCGATAATTATAAGAGGCTTCTATTTTATCTGTAATCCTATAGTGGATTGCACCATCTGCTTTTATACTCTTTACTGCATTATCGTCAGCAAGTAAGTCGCCTTCTCTAAAACCCGTTCTCCTGATGGTTCCAATAGAAGGAACACCAGTAGGGATCGGAGTCTCATCTCCATACAGATTTAATCCATCAAAATCCTTCTCACCACTTAAATCAGTTGTTGACTCAGGTCTTAATCTATCGGTTCTATAATCATTACTTAACCAATCAGTTCCTTGCAACATGGAAAAATTCACTTTGAAAGCAAACTTATTATTGAATGCTTTAGCGTAACGAATAGAGTAATTGATGTACGGATTGCTTTCGCCTTGCGCATCAGACCTTGTAACACCACCTTTAAATTGGGCACTTAAGCCTTGATATTCAAACGGGCTTTTACTTTTCATAATGAGTATACCATTAAAAGCATTTGGACCGTAAAGCGCAGAAGCAGCACCAGGTACTAGTTCCATGCTTTCAGCATCCAATTCGCTTATGCCTACAATGTTACCTGTTGGAAAATTAAGCAGTGGTGCTGCGATGTCCATTCCATCTACCAGCGATACAAACCTGACGTTGGCAATAGTCGCAAAACCGCGCGTATTGATGGAGGTCATGTTCAAACTACCTGAGTTTACCTGTACACCTTTTACATTTGCGAGTGCATCAAAAAATTCTGGAGCGCTAGCCTGTTGAATAGCAATCAAATCCACTTTTTCAATCGTTACGGGAGAAGCTAAAATACTTTGTTCAACCCGGGAAGCTGAAACAATTACCTCTTGGCCTAAAATTGATTGTTCCTCCATTGAGATTACCATCCCACTTGCATTTTGAGTATCAGCTACTTCAACATCTTGAGTTGCATAACCGATGTACGAAAAGGTAAGCGTGAAGGGTGGAGCCTGATTTACTTTTAAAGAAAACTCTCCTCTGGTGTTGGAGATCGTTCCGGTTACTGTTCCTTTAACAATAATGTTGACTCCGGGAATAGCCTCACCGGTGGCCACATCTTTTATAGTTCCCGAGACAGTGGTTTGTGAAAATGCCAGGGTGCTCATGCTGATCAAAAAGACCAGTAGCACCACCGATTTTTTGTAGAATTTTATCATAAAATTAATCCGGTTTGTGAGTTAAGTTTGGAAAATTAACACCATACA
>JBGTGG010000083.1:0-18840 GCA_041746855.1 Cyclobacteriaceae bacterium
ATCTTTCACATCACCTGCTTTGTCACCAAAGATGGCACGAAGAAGTTTCTCTTCAGGTGTAGGATCGGTTTCTCCTTTCGGAGTAATCTTACCGATAAGGATATCACCTTCTTTAACTTCCGCTCCCGTTCTGATAATTCCATTTTCATCAAGATGCTTAACAGCCTCTTCACTTACATTCGGAATCTCAGAAGTAAGTTCTTCTTCACCACGTTTTGTGTCACGAACTTCAAGATCAAACTCATCAATGTGGATGGATGTAAAAATATCATCACGCACAACACGCTCTGATATTACAATCGCATCCTCAAAATTGTAACCTTGCCACGGCATATATGCCACAACCAAATTCCTTCCAAGTGCTAATTCACCATTAGCAGTAGCATATCCCTGACATAGCGGTTGACCTTTCTTCACCTTCTCACCTTTCTTAACGATCGGTGTTAAGTTGATACAAGTATCCTGATTTGTTCTTCTGAACTTAATCAAGCTGTATGTTCTGTATTCATTATCGAAGCTTACAAGCGCCTGCTCTTCTGAAACTTCGTATTTGATAACAATCTTGGAAGCATCTACCGAAACCACCTCACCATTTCCTTCCGCTAAAACAAGCGCACGGGAATCCATCGCTACCTGAGCTTCAAGGCCAGTACCAACAATCGGTGCTTCAGGACGCATCAACGGAACCGCTTGACGCTGCATGTTTGATCCCATCAATGCACGGTTCGCATCATCATGCTCCAGGAAAGGAATCAAGGATGCCGCTACCGAAACAATCTGATTAGGAGCAATGTCCATATAACCAAGATCGCTAGGCTCTACCACAGGGAAGTCACCTTCAAATCTTGCTTTTACTTTTTCTTCCTGGAATTCCCCATTGCTATTAATAGTTGCATTCGCCTGGGCAATGTGATTGGTATCTTCTTCTTCTGCCGTAAGGAATATGACCTGGTCCTTCATCTTCACTTTACCGTTTTCAACTTTACGATAAGGGGTTTCAATGAATCCCATCTTGTTCACTTTCGCATGAACACAAAGGGATGAAATCAAACCAATGTTTGGACCTTCCGGAGTTTCAATCGTACACAAACGACCATAGTGTGTGTAGTGTACGTCACGAACCTCAAAACCTGCACGCTCGCGTGAAAGACCACCGGGACCGAGTGCCGACATTCTACGCTTGTGCGTAATCTCAGCCAATGGATTCGTTTGATCCATGAACTGGGAAAGTTGGTTCGTTCCAAAGAATGAGTTGATAACCGAAGAAAGGGTACGCGCGTTGATCAAATCAACAGGCTTAAAATCTTCGTTGTCACGAACGTTCATTCTTTCTTTGATGGTTCTTGCCATGCGCGCAAGACCCACACCAAATTGTGTATACAACTGCTCGCCTACTGTTCTTACCCTTCTGTTAGAAAGGTGATCGATATCATCGACAACAGCTTTTGAATTGATCAGTCCGATCAGGTATTTTACAATGAGGATAATATCATCCTTCGTAAGTACACGCTGTTCGAAACCAAGATCAAGCCCTAATTTTTTATTGATTCTGTAACGTCCTACTTCACCAAGATCATAGCGTTTTTCACTGAAGAACAAACTGGTGATAATATCACGCGCAGTTTGAACATCCGGCGCTTCGGTGTTTCTTAGCTGACGATAGATTTGCTCTACTGCTTCTTTTTCTGAGTTGGAGTTATCTTTAGAAAGTGTATTAAAGATAATGTTGTAATCAGAAATGTTTACATCCTCACGGTGTAAGATAATGGAAGATGATCCTGAATCAACAATAACATCTACATCCTCCGCTTCGATGACATGGTCACGCTCCAACAACACTTCATTTCTGTCGATGGAAACCACTTCACCAGTATCTTCATCCACGAAATCTTCTGTCCAGGTTTTCAATACCCTTGCCGCAAGCTTTCTTCCAACAACTTTTTTCAGTGTGTTTTTATTTGCTTCAACCTCTTCGGATAAACCAAAAAGATCAAGAATATCTTTATCAGTTCCATACCCGATTGCACGCAATAAAGTAGTTACTGGAAATTTCTTCTTTCTGTCGATGTATGAATACATGACACCATTTACGTCCGTAGCAAATTCAATCCAAGAACCCTTGAATGGAATAATCCTTGCGGAGTAAAGTTTTGTTCCGTTTGTGTGCTTGCTCATCGCAAAGAACACACCCGGTGAACGGTGTAATTGAGAAACAATCACACGCTCTGCTCCATTGATCACGAAAGAACCTTTCTCAGTCATGTATGGGATATTTCCCAGGAACACTTCTTGTTCAATGGTTTCAAAATCTTCGTTGTCATCATCGTTACAGATCAACCGTAGTTTCGCTTTTAGCGGAACAGAATAGGTTAATCCACGATCAATAGACTCATCAACATCGTATTTCGGAGGGTCGATTGTATAATCAACAAAAGACAAAACGAAATTTTCCCGTGAATCAGAGATTGGGAAATTTTCTGCGAAGACTTTAAACAAGCCTTCGTTTTGTCGTTTTTCTGCAGGTGTTTCGATCTGCAAAAAATCTTTGAATGACTGTAATTGTAAATCTAGAAAATCGGGGTAGTCTAGGACTTTTTCAATAGATGAAAAATCAATCCGACCGTTTGTTGTTTTCTTTGCCAAGGTGCTTAACATTTAAAGTTCTAAATCCTGGACGAAGTAAATGAACAAGTCATTTACCCAGTAGGCATAAATAGGAATAGACCCAATCCCAATTTTCTTGGAATAGGGTCTAAACCGATGCTTTAAAGACGGTGCCCTTCGTCTTCAAGAAGAATTACTTCAACTCAACTTCAGCACCAGCTTCAAGGAGTTGCTTCATTAAGCTGTCAGCTTCATCTTTTGGTAAACCTTCTTTGATTGTTTTAGGAGCTCCATCTACTACATCTTTAGCTTCTTTCAAACCAAGACCAGTAAGTTCCTTAACAAGCTTCACGATCTGGAGTTTGTTGGCTCCAGCAGCTTTTAATACTACATCGAAGTTTGTTTTTTCAGCAGCAGCTTCTCCACCAGCGGCAGGACCTGCAGCAACTGCAACAGCAGCAGCAGCCGGTTCGATACCGTGTGTTTCTTTTAGATAAGCGGCAAGCTCATTTACTTCCTTAACAGTAAGATCTACAAGTTGATCTCCAAGTGCTTTTATATCAGCCATTTTTGTAAAATTTAATTATTCTAGTTCAACAATATTTTAACCACGCTCTTCCAATGTCTTCATCAATCCGGCAAGGGTGTTCTTTCCACTTTGAAGTGCAGAAATAACATTCTTGGCAGGTGATTGCAACAAGGAAATAACATCGCCAATGAGTTCGTTCTTAGACTTCAACTCACGTAGCGCTTTTAAATTTTCAGCACCGATATAAAAATCTGCACCGATTGAAGCTGCTTTAAGTTCTGGTTTTCCTTTTTTCTTTCCTTCTTTGGCCAAGTATTCTGTCATTACTTTCGCAGGCGCATTTCCAATTTCTTTGGAAAACATCACTCCGGAAAATCCTTTCAGAACATCAAACAAAGGAGAATAGTCAACACCTTCTTGTTTCTCTAAAGCTTTTGTGATCAAGGTATTTTTGTAAACACCATATTCGATCCCGGCTTTAAAACACATTCTTCTAAACGCATTTACTTCCGCTACCGAAAGTCCTGCTGAATCTGTTATATAAAAGTGAGCGTTGTCGGAAAACTTAACGGAAAGTTCTTCGATTATTTTTGCTTTCTCTTCTCTGGTCATGTTTTAATTTTTAAATACCAGCAATGGAACTTTTATCAACGCTAATCCCAGGACTCATCGTTGAAGAAAGCGTAATACTTTTAAAGTACGTACCTTTCGCGGATGCTGGTTTTAACTTTGCGACAGTGTTGATCATTTCCATGGCATTGTCGCGGATTTTGTCCGCAGGAAAGGAAGCTTTTCCAATGCTCACGTGAATAATTCCTGTCTTATCTATTTTGAAGTCAATTTTACCGGCTTTTACTTCTTTCACGGCTTTACCAACTTCGAGCGTAACAGTTCCTGATTTAGGGTTTGGCATTAATCCACGAGGACCTAACACCTTACCGAGTTTACCCACTTTCGCCATAACGGTCGGGGTACAAATGATCACGTCAATGTCTGTCCAGCCACCTTCAATTTTTGTTAGGTACTCATCCAACCCTACGTGATCTGCACCTGCTGCTTTTGCATCTTCCACTTTATCGGGAGTACACAAAACCAAAACACGTACATCTTTTCCTAATCCATGTGGAAGGGCTACTACACCTCTTACCATTTGGTCAGATTTTTTTGGATCAACTCCAAGACGAATATCCAAATCAACTGAAGAGTCGAATTTGGTAAACGTAATATCCTTTATCAGGCCCGTTGCATCTTCCAGGGAGTATTCCTTCTCAAGGTTTACTTTTTCCAAAACTGCTTTCCGATTTTTAGAAATTTTTGCCATCTCTTTTTTCTTATTAATTATCCCAAGGAGCAACTCCTGAAATAGTGATGCCCATACTTCTTGCTGTTCCTGCCACCATTTTCATGGCTGACTCAACTTTAAATGCATTTAAGTCTTGCATTTTTGTTTCTGCGATTGTCTTTACTTGATCCCATGAAATGGAGCCAATTTTCAAACGATTCGGCTCAGCAGAACCCTTCGGTTTTTTTGCTGCCTCCATAATCAACACAGCCGCAGGAGGCGTTTTGATTACAAAGTCGAAAGACTTATCGTTGTAAATAGAGATCAACACCGGCAACACCTGACCTTGCTTGTCTTGTGTACGTGCATTGAACTGCTTACAAAAGTCCATGATATTAAGACCCTTGCTACCTAGTGCTGGTCCGATTGGAGGTGCTGGATTTGCTTGTCCTCCTTTTACCTGTAATTTCAGATATCCAATTATTTCCTTTGCCATTGCTATTTCTAGTCTAACTTTTCTACCTGCATATAACTCAATTCAACAGGCGTATTCCTGCCAAATATTTTCACCATTACATTGAGTTTCTTTTTGTCTTCAAAAATTTCCTCAACTGAACCTGTAAAACCACTGAATGGTCCATCCATTACTTTTACTGATTCACCTTTAATAAATGGTGTCTCTAATCTTTCTTCAAACTCATCAAGCTGATCCACTTTTCCGAGTATTCTGTTTACCTCCGACTGGCGCAATGCAACGGGATCTTTTGATTGACCGGTTCCATTTCCACCTAAGAAACCAATTACCCCGGGAATATTATTGACCGTGTGATATGCTTCTCCGTTTGATAAGTCTGCTGAAACGAGCACATAGCCTGGGAAGAAATTCTTTTCCCTTACGCGCTTTTTGCCATTCCGCATTTCATACACCTTCTCTGATGGGATCAATACCTGAGGTATAAAATCCACCAATTTGGAACGCTCAACTTCCAATTCCAGGTAAGATTTGATTTTCTTTTCCTGGCCACTAACTACCCGCAGAACATACCATTTGAGCTCGCCCATTTTCTAAGTTCCAGGTTTAAAATGTTTTATAAAACCACTCTAATCCGGTGTTAAACACCCAATCGATTCCACCAATCACGAGGGCAAATATGGTAGATGCAACCAACACCAAAATAGCGCTACTTTGCAATTCACTGTATTTTGACCAGGTAACTTTGTACCGGACCTCGTCCCATGACTCCTTAATATAGTTTATTACCTTCTGCATTGGTTTCTATTTGCAATGGTTGACCCCGATAGTTATCGGAACCAGCCAATTTATTCTTTCTATTTTCATTGATCTTTTACTAAACCAATGAAACCTTATTCTTGCACGGGTGGAGAGACTCGAACTCCCAGCCAATGGTTTTGGAGACCACTACTCTACCAATTGAGCTACACCCGTTTTTAAATCTTACCCGGTTTCGACTGAAATGGCCTTTTTGAACCACCACCCGCATACGGAGTCCAAAAAGGACTGCAAAGGTAGAATTTAATATTAGAAAATAAAAGCGTTCCTGAAAATTATCAAGAACGCTTTCTATTTGCTTTTCAGTTAGTTAGTCCAGGATTTCAGTAACCTGACCTGAACCTACTGTACGACCTCCTTCACGAATCGCGAAACGAAGTCCTTTTTCCATAGCAATTTTGTTGATCAAAGTAACTTCAATCGAAACGTTATCACCAGGCATTACCATTTCAACGCCAGCAGGAAGCATAACTTCACCTGTTACGTCTGTGGTACGGAAATAGAACTGAGGACGGTATTTGTTAAAGAATGGAGTGTGACGTCCACCTTCTTCTTTAGAAAGAACATAAACCTCAGCTTTGAACTTCGCGTGCGGAGTTACAGACTTAGGCTTACAGATAACCATTCCTCTCTTGATCTGGTCTTTTTCAATACCACGTAACAAAAGACCTGTGTTATCACCAGCTTCACCTCGATCAAGGATTTTGCGGAACATTTCCACACCAGTAACAGTAGAAGTCAATCCTTCTGCACCCATACCTAGAATCTCAACAGGGTCACCACTATTGATCACACCTCTTTCAATTCTTCCGGTAGCAACAGTACCACGACCAGTGATCGAGAATACGTCTTCAACAGGCATCAAGAAATCTTTATCTATCGCTCTTACAGGAAGTGGAATAAAATCATCAACCGCTTGCATTAATTCTTCTACTTTCTCAACCCATTTTGGCTCACCATTCAATGCGCCAAGAGCAGAACCTTGAATAACTGGAATCGTGTCACCAGGAAAATCATAGTATGAAAGCAACTCTCTAACTTCCATTTCAACTAGTTCAAGAAGTTCAGGATCATCAACCAAATCCACTTTGTTCATGAAAACAACAAGTGCAGGTACACCAACCTGACGAGACAAAAGAATGTGCTCGCGTGTTTGTGGCATTGGACCATCAGTAGCAGCAACCACGATGATTGCTCCGTCCATCTGGGCAGCACCCGTAACCATGTTTTTTACATAGTCAGCGTGACCTGGACAGTCAACGTGTGCATAGTGACGGTTTACAGTTTGGTATTCAACGTGTGAAGTATTGATTGTAATACCTCTCTCCTTTTCTTCAGGAGCATTATCAATTGATGTAAAATCGCGTTCAGCGGCAAGTCCTTTGCCCGCCAGAACTTTTGTAATAGCTGCTGTAAGTGTTGTTTTTCCATGGTCAACGTGGCCGATAGTACCTACGTTAACGTGTGGTTTCGAACGGTCAAATGTTTCTTTTGCCATATTTGAAAATCCCTGTTAAGTTATTGTTATAGTTAATTTTAAAAATTTATTCTTTATTAATGTTCCCGCTGCCCACTTCACTTTCAATCCTTTGAGCTGTTGATGAGAATTGAACTCACGACCTCTTCCTTACCAAGGAAGTGCTCTACCCCTGAGCTACAACAGCTTATTTTCTCTGCTGAACCCATGCTCCGGTAGACCTCTTCTCCGCCAGCTGGCGGATGCTCTACCCCTGAGCTACAACAGCAGCTCATTTGTTGATTTACTGATTGGTTGATCTGATGATTTTAACATCAAGAAAATCAATCAATCGCCCAATCATCAAATGACTTGAGCGGGAGACGAGGCTCGAACCCGCGACCTGCAGCTTGGAAGGCTGCCGCTCTACCAACTGAGCTACTCCCGCATTATTTGGTGATTTGACGATTCTCCTATTTGTCGATTTAAAACCAACCAAGGAGACACTCCGCAAACCAACCACTTCAAAATTTCAATACCTGATCACTCAGTTTCACCGATCTACTACCGGCTTCTTTTCTCCACTCGAACCAGCGACCTGTCCCGATTAGATCGGGACCGCTCTACCAACTGAGCTACTCCCGCAATTATTTGGTGATTTGAAGATTCTCCTATTTGTCGATTTAAAACCAACCAAGAAGACACTCCGCAAACCAACCACTTCAAAATTTCAATACCTGATCACCCAGTTTCACCGGCCTACTGCCCGCTTCTTTTCTCCACTCGAATCAGCGACCTGTCCCGATTGGATCGGGACCGCTCTACCAACTGAGCTACTCCCGCAATTATTTTATTTCAAAACTCACCAGCTACCTACCGTAGCTAGCTTTTACAACCGAGAAATAATTTCTCAATTGAGTGGGGGGAACAGGATTCGAACCTGTGAAGACATAAGTCAACAGATTTACAGTCTGTCCCAGTTGGCCGCTTTGGTATCCCCCCAACTTTAAAATCCCTCTTAACTGACTCAAAAGCCCCTCCCGATATAATTCCAGGCCGGGGCTTTTTCAAAAGAGAGTGCAAAATTATACGGTTTTACGCTTTTTCAAAACTCCCAAATCATTTTTTCTTTTTATAAGCTAAAAGGTACAGCAGCTTGATCAACCTTTTTACATTACAATGATGTCGGTAATTGTTTTTGGTCCGAATTCTTTTTTGAAAAGGTCAATCACTTCCGCCTTATGCAGCGAGAAGTCGTGTCGCATCGAAGCAGAATCAAATTCCACAAAAAGCACGGTATTTCGAATAAAAATGCGCTTTGTCCTGCTCGCTATCGGTTTGCCGACCAGCTTTTCCCACGATGAAATCAAATTCATTTCATCAAACTTTGAACTGATGCGATACGAATTCAATAAATCCCGGATGGCATCGCCTACAGATTGAAACTCCGGTTTTGAATTATCTTTTTTTCTCATCGGCCACTAACTTTTCCATTGTCCACAACAAAAACAGAAGCCGAAACATTGATTCTGTCCAACAAGCCATGCGTACGGTCGGGGCGGGCGTCAGTAATAAAAAACTGCCCCAACCCCTGATGGATCAACTCCAGGAGCCTTTCGATGCGAAAGTCATCAAGCTTATCAAAAATATCATCCATCAGAAGAATCGGGCTAAACCCTTTATGGTTTGAAATTACTTCCCGTTGTGCCAACCGCAATGCAATCACGAAAGATTTTTGTTGCCCCTGTGATCCTCGCTTTTTTATTTCAACATCATTTAATAGAAATACAAAATCATCGCGATGGACGCCAAAGGTAGTCCTTCCCAAGGCAAGATCCTTCCTTCTGCTCTTTAAAAGTCCTTCACGAAAGTTGTCTTCTTGTAATCCTGATGTGTATCGAATATCCGCTATTTCCTTTTCCTCCACTAAAAAGTCGTAGTATTTCCTAAAAATGGGAACAAACTCAGTAATAAAGTGCTGTCGGCTCTTAAATAGCGTTTCCCCATTGGAAACTAGTTGGTGGTCATACGTTTCAAGAGCGGTGGCATCAAAAGCTTTTCCTTCATTGAACATCCTGATCAAACCGTTTCGTTGTTTAAGGATGTGATTGTAAGCAATCAGGTTGTTTAGATAAATCGGATCAATTTGTGATAAAATGCCATCTATAAACTTTCTTCGAACTTCCCCCCCACCTTTTATAAGGTCCGTGTCATCGGGTTCCATTAGCACCACCGGGTATTTGCCAATGTGATCGCTTAGCTTTCCATACTCTTGACCTTCTTCCCGAAATGATTTTTTGCTACCCCGCTGCAATCCACACGTGATCTCCCTCGACTTTTCACTATTTTGAAAAGTACCTTTTATAAAGGAGGCGGTTTCACCTTCACGAACGGTGTTCAAATCTGAGGCGTTAAAAGCACTTTTAGTAAATGCCAGATAATAAATAGCATCCAGTAGATTGGTTTTTCCGCTTCCATTCAACCCTACCAGCACATTGGCTTTTGTGGAAAAGTCCATTTTTGCCTCCTCAAAGTTCTTGAAGTTGATAATATGGAGTTTTTCGATGTACACGATAATAATTGAGAGCTGACTTTATAATTTGGCAAACCACCTTTCAATTTTTATTTGGCGAATGGTGATGCGTAGCGTATTTTCGCAATTCGAATTCAAAATTACGGATATGGCAGTGACAACCAAGGGGAAGAAGAAAGCTGACAAGGCTACAAAAACCAAGAAAGAAGGATTCTCAAAAGAAACCTACATGTTTTGGTATGAAAGCATGCAATTGATGCGCAAGTTCGAAGAAAAAGCAGGCCAACTTTATGGTCAGCAAAAAATCAAGGGCTTCTGCCATCTCTATATAGGACAAGAAGCATGCGTTTCGGGTGCCATCACTGCGCTTACAAAAGAGGATAAGTGGATAACCGCCTATCGCGATCATGCCCACCCACTTGCGTTGGGCACCAGTCCAAATTCAGTAATGGCTGAGCTTTTTGCAAAGGAAACCGGAGTTTCAAAAGGAAAAGGTGGATCCATGCACATGTTTGATAAGGAAAAAGGCTTTTTTGGTGGACATGGAATCGTGGGAGGTCAAATTCCATTAGGAGCAGGTATCGCTTTCGCGGAAAAATATAACGGTACTAAAAACCTGTGTATGTGCTACATGGGTGATGGTGCCGTGCGCCAGGGGGCTTTTCACGAGGCACTGAACTATGCCATGCTGTGGAAATTACCCGTCATTTTTTGTATAGAAAACAACGGTTATGCAATGGGAACTTCTGTTGCCCGCTCCTCCAATGTAACCGAATTATATACTTTAGGAGAAGCATTTGACATGCCTTCTTTCCCTGTTGATGGGATGAGCCCAGAGGCGGTACATGAAGCGGTGGCAGAAGCGGCAGAGCGTGCACGCAAAGGAGATGGCCCAACGTTGTTGGAATTCAGAACCTACCGATATAAAGGCCACTCTATGTCTGATCCTGCAAAATACCGTAGCAAGGACGAAGTAGAAGATTATAAAAAGAAAGATCCGATTGAAGTGGTGAAAAAGACCATCCTTGACGGAAAAATGGCAAGCGCTAAAGATTTAGATGCCATTGATGAGAAAATAAAAGCACAGGTGGATGAAAGTGTAAAATTTGCAGAAGAGTCCAATTACCCGGATCCAGCAGAAGCATTCCGCGATGTTTACGCGGAGCCGGACTATCCATATATAATGGGTTAATTCCTGTTTTGTTAAATATCCTGTAATTAGTAGTTTTGCGTCCCGTTTTAATGCGGGACGATTTTTTTAGAATCATGGCAAAGAAGAAAGAAGAAAACAAAGACCTCCTCGAGAATCCGGAAGTATTGGCTGAACGCCTTGAAGGAGCAGAACATTGGATCGAAAGACACCCGAAGCTTGTGGCCGGAATTGCTATTGGCTTACTCCTAATAGTGGGCGGATATTTCGGGTTTCAATATTATATCGACAAGCAAAATATAGAAGCCAACAATGAAATGTTTCAGGCCGTCTTCTATTTTGAATCTGATAGTCTTGACCTTGCCTTAAATGGTGATGGCAACAACCTGGGCTTCAAAGACATTGTTTCTGAATTTGGAATGACCAAAGCAGGAAACCTAGCAAATTTTTATGCAGGTGTAAGCTTCTTGAAAAAGGGGGATTTCAAATCTGCTATTTTATACCTGGAGGATTTCAGCTCGAATGATTTGTTGGTTCAAGCTCGTGCCTACAGTTTAATTGGCGATGCACACATGGAACTTGAGGAGTACGATGAAGCTGCTAGTTTTTATAGCAAAGCAGCCAATTACAAGCCGAACAAGTTTTTTACGCCAACCTATTTAATGAAAGAAGCATTGGCCTATGAGAAGCTGAACGATTCCGCAAAAGCGATCGCTGCTTACGATAAGATTATTAATGAATTCTTCGATTCGAGCGAATACCAAAAAGCACGCAAGTTTAAAGCGAAGCTGGAATCGAATTCTTAAAAATATTTTAACCAAATTTGAAGGATAGCAAATGCTATCCTTTTTTATTTTCACTAGCTTTCAATATGGCAGGTCCTTTAAAATCAGGAAAAACAAAAACCACTATCAATTTCTCAAAAAAGAAAGTTGTAGTTGTAGTGGCTGAATGGAATGAAGAAATAACCGAAGCGCTATTTGAAGGCGCTTACTCCTCTCTGGTTGAGCATGGCTTCACCAAAAAAAATATTATCCGTAAAAATGTGCCGGGTACTTTCGAACTTACATTGGGTGCATTATGGTCGGCTGAAGAAAAAGGTATTGATGCGGTAATCTGTTTAGGCTGTGTAATCCAGGGTGAAACACCCCACTTCGATTATATCTGTTCTGCTGTTGCTCACGGGATTACGGATGTGAACATCAAAACAAAAAAACCAATCATCTTTGGCGTACTGACTACTCTCGATAAAAAACAAGCACTAGAGCGTGCCGGTGGAAAGTATGGTAATAAAGGAGAAGAGGCAGCGCTTACAGCGGTTGCAATGTTGAATTTTTAAAGACATCCAAATCGGGGAAAAATTTATTTTTATAAATTAACATCATGGAACCTCCTGGACAGTTGCGCAAGAGAAAAAAAATAGTACGAATCTTACTGTTGATCGTATCCATACCTTGCGTGGTGTTTACGATGCTTATCGGAGTTGTTTATTGGAAACAGGATACCGTTGTGCAGGAGTTGATTGCCACACTAAATAAAGATTTTATCGGGACACTGGAAGTAAGGGACAGTCACGTCTCCCCGTTCGCCAACTTCCCCTACATCTCCATTGATCTTGAGGATGTACGCATTTACGAAGACAAAGAAAAAGATGATCAGCCCCTCGTTGAGGTTGCCGATATTTATCTTGGTTTCGACATCTGGACCCTCCTAAAAGGAACCTTTGAGATCAAATCCTTAAAGCTTTCCAATGGCACTATAAAACTTATCCAGCATACCGATGGGTCTTTTAATATTTCCAAGGCATTGACAAGCACTAAAGAGATTGAAGATGTGGGTGAAGAATTCCATCTGGATTTAAAGACCATTCAACTTGTCAATATTGATCTATTAAAAATAAATGAAGCCAACAATATTGCATTGGAGTTTTTTATCAACGATGCAAAATCAAGATTCAAAGATGATGAAGACCATATGCTGGTAACCCTCGACAGTCGCTTCTTGTTAAATATAATGGTTGCCGGTGACACATCATTCGTGAAACACAAGCACTTTGAAATAAAAACACAACTGGATTACGATGAAGTGCAGCATATACTGACTATTCAACCTTCCGAACTTCGGCTGGAGCGTGCCCACTTCAAAGCAGAAGGATCTATAGATGTTGACGATGACATGAACATGGATATCCGAATCGAAGGAAATAAACCGAACTTCGATTTGTTTCTGGCGTTTGCACCGGAAGAACTTGACCCCATCTTTCAGCGCTATGAAAATGCTGGTAAAATTTTCTTTAACACTTCTATCATTGGCAAAGCAGCCAACGGCCACAATCCACGTGTAACGGCCAACTTCGGTTGCGAAGACGCGTTCCTGAACAACAAAATTTCAAGCAAACGGCTGGACGATTTGTATTTTAAAGGATACTTTACCACGGGCGACTCCGGTCGTGCAGAAACGATGGAGTTTCACCTGTTGGACTTTTCAGCAACACCGGAGGCCGGTACCTTTAGCGGCAATTTAAAAGTAAAGAATTTCGACTCACCTGAAATTGATATGCAGTTGCGTTCTGAATTTGAACTGGACTTTCTTGCGCAATTCCTGAACATTACCGATTTACAAGATTTGAAAGGCCAGCTCGCACTCACCATGAACTTTCACGATATCGTTGATCTATCCCGGCCCGAAAGAAGCATTGAACGATTAAATGAATCGTACTTCACAGAACTCGATGTGAAAAACCTGAGCTTCCGAACACCTTCATTTCATTTGCCGATACACGATCTGGATATAAAAGCGAGTATGGATGGACACAAAGCAAAAGTTGATCACTTTAACCTAAAAATTGGCGACTCGGATATACAGATCAGTGGCGACATTAGTGACTTGCCCGCAATCCTTCACCACACCGCAGATCCGGTGACGGCCACTATGTTGATCACATCAAAGTTACTTGACATTAAACAACTTACTTCAGGAGATACGCTGAAAAAAAAACCGGTTGATGAACAAATCCGTGATATGAGCATGAGGTTTAAATTCAATAGTTCAGCACGCGCCTTTACAGAATCACCAAATCTTCCTGTTGGTGAATTTTTTGTTGAAGACCTCTATGCCAAACTAACCCACTACCCGCATGTGCTTCACGATTTTCATGCAGATGTTTTTATAGATGACAGTAATTTCAGGATTGTCGATTTTACAGGAATGATCGATAGCAGTGATTTTCATTTTAACGGTAAACTAGACAACTACAATTTGTGGTTTCTTCAACAACCACTAGGCGATACCAAAATTGAATTTAACCTTACTTCGGATTTGCTCCAGCTTGAAGACGTATTTGCCTATGAAGGGGAAAACTATGTGCCGGAAGATTATCGCCATGAAGAATTTAGAAAATTAAAAATTCACGGGTTTGCCGATTTGCATTTTGATAAAGGACTGAAATCATCTGATGTTTATATCGATAAACTAGAGGCGCAGATGAAAGTGCATCCTATGCGCTTTGAGAAATTTAAAGGACGCTTTCATTACGAAGATCAACACATACTTGTTGAAGACTTCAGCGGTAAGTTAGGCAAGAGTGAATTCCTCGCGAACCTACACTATTATATCGGACCCGATAAAGCAATTAAAAAACGTGACAACCATTTTTCATTGAAAGCTACGCACCTCGACTTTGATGAATTGTTTGCATACAACCCACCACAACCGAATACTACCCTGACACCAGCGGACCATGAAGCTGTTTTCAATATTTATGATCTCCCATTTAGTGACATGGCCTTTGATTTTGATATTAAACATCTGAATTACCATCGCTACCTTATTGACGATTTTTTTGTAAAGGCAAGGACACAGGAAAACCATTTCATCTACATTGATACGATGTCATTAAAAGCCGCAGGTGGAATTATGCATTTAAGCGGATACTTGAATGGCTCCGACCGCAACAAAATCTACTTCAGTCCAAAGATGACCGTTGATAACGTTGACCTCGATAAGCTGCTCTTCAAATTTGAAAACTTTGGGCAGGACCATCTGGTCTCTGAAAACCTGCACGGAAAACTTTCCGGAAAAATAACCGGAAAAATCCATCTGCATGCCGATATGGTTCCTATTCTTGATGATTCAGATATACAGTTGAATGTTGAGGTAAGGCAGGGACGGCTTGAACAGTACAGTGCGCTGGATGCACTTTCAGATTATTTCAAAGACAAAAACTTATCGCGGGTATTGTTCGATACACTGCGCAATCAGTTTGAAATGAAAAATGGAACGTTAAGCATCCCTAAAATGACCATTAACTCAACGTTGGGCTTTATAGAAATTTCCGGAAAGCAAGACATGAACATGAACATGGAATATTACCTGCGCATCCCGCTAAAGATGGTAACGCAGGTAGGCATGGGAAAACTGTTTGGTAAAAAAGAAGATACAAGTAATCAAGATGACGAAATTCAATACCGCGATGAATCCAAACGAATTCGCTTTGTTAACCTGAAGCTTACCGGCACACCTGAAAACTATAAAATTTCGTTGGGGAAGGATAAGTCGGAGTAGGGAAAGGGTATGAACAGATAACATAAGATAGTGCAGAATTAGCAGGGTAGACAACAGAAAGCATTTCCACTACTAAATTCGAACACTCATTTTAGGCAAAATTTCAATATTTACTAGACATATCTGCATTTCAATTGCATTTTTGTCTAAAATAAGATGACTGTTCGACTATTAGCTGATACCCACGTGATACTCTAAATTCAACCTTTTGGCATGATATCATGACTATTGACAAATCCGGAATCAGATTCCGGATTTGTCAATTATTACTATCTTCGTTCTATGATTGAAAGAGCAGCCTCTTTAAAATTAAAGCAACTGGCACGTAAATTCCCGGTAATAGGTTTATTGGGGCCAAGGCAATCAGGTAAAACTACACTTGCAAAAGCCTTATTTCCGAAGAAACCGTATGTAAGCTTTGAAAATCACGATACTGTGCAACTGGCTTCAACCGACCCGCGTGCCTTTTTGAAAGCTTATAAAAACGGAGCCGTGTTTGATGAAATCCAACGTGTTCCCATATTGCTTTCGTATTTGCAAGAAGTGGTGGATAACCACTCCAGGAAAGCTGGATTATTTGTAATCACGGGATCTCAAAATTTACTTTTACTCGAAACAGTTTCGCAAACCCTTGCCGGGAGAGTTGCCTTTATTCAATTGCTTCCCTTTAGTCTGGCTGAACTCGATAACACTCCTTTTAGCAAGCAATCGTTAGATAGTTTTTTGGTAAAGGGTGGTTATCCGCGACTCTACCAACAGCGTATTAAACCTACCGACTATTATCCAAACTATTTACTGACCTATGTAGAGCGTGATGTTAGGCAAATCAAGAACATCAGTAACCTGGGGTTGTTCCAGCGATTCTTAAAAGTATGCGCCACGCGTGTGGGACAGCAAATAAATTATTCCGCCATCGGCAATGATTGCGGTATTGACCAGAAAACAGTACTCAATTGGTTGGGGATTTTGGAAGCAAGTTTTGTTGCATTCCGGTTGCAACCCTTCTACAATAACTTAGGGAAGCGGCTTGTGCAAATGCCGAAATTATATTTTTATGATACCGGGCTATGCTGTTCTTTACTGGAAATTGAAAATGAAAAACAACTTGCCCACCATCCTTTGCGTGGATCGTTGCTTGAAAATTTCATGATTTTGGAACTACTCAAAGCTCGTCTTAACAAAGGGTTACGTAGCAATTTATATTATTGGCGCGATCGTACCGGAAATGAAATTGATATCCTATTAGAGCAGCCTAACGGTGCTGTTCCGGTAGAGGTAAAATCCGCAGCTACATTTCATTTAGATTTTTTGAAAGGAATCAAATATTGGCATAAACTAAACCCCAAAATAAAAGATAGTTATTTGGTTTTTACAGGGAAGGACGGAGCAATAGAAAACACTAAAATCCTTAATTGGAGAAACATCGATAGTATCAAAAATTGATTCCTCTTTTTTTCATACTGGTCAACAGGCGACTAGTACAATTTTTATGGCTATTCAGGCCTAAAACTTTGCGATCCGCCCAGTAACGCTTCAATCACTTGGATTTCCCTTGTCGTTAACAATGAAAAAAGAGGAAGGCCGTTGATCATAATAGCTATTGAACATTAGTGAAATATCTTCTATTCTCAAACCGTATCCCCTCATACTTTAAAAAGTGAAACCAAGTCTTTCCTTTCGCCATTATACATCCCTCCTATTTTAACCATTTACGTTACATTTGGGGATATGCGATTGGCATTTTCAATATTTCTTCTTTTCAGTCTATCGTTTGTTGCTTCCGCACAAAAATCAAAAACCGATAGCCTCATGGCTATATTGGATTCCTTCATCCAAAAACGTGAGGGTATTCAAAAAGAAAAAGAAGCCAAAATCCTACTGCTGAAAAAGGAACTGGCAAATACCCAGGACAAATTTTTCACCTACCAAAAAATCTATGACGAGTACAAAAGCTTTATCTATGATTCGGCTTTTGCGTATGGTCGTAAACTACAAGAGGAAGCCTACCGAAGTGGTGATCCGGTAAAAATTGCTGCTGCTAAAGTAAAACTTGGGTTTGTATTGGTCTCCTCAGGAATGTTTAATGAAGCACTCGACACCTTGCTTACTGTGAACCGAAACCTGCCGGATAGTTTGCTGATTGATTTTTATTCCGTGCTTTCACGAACCTACTATGACTTGGTAGACTTTAACCGCGACAATTATTTTACCGAACGCTATACCAAACTGGGCAATCAATATGTTGATTCTGCTCTCATGCTAAGTGAAAAGGGAACAAAACAACACCATTTGCTTTTAGCATTAAAACATTTGCGATTGGAGCAAATTGATTCTGCACGACAAGAATATGAATACATTCTTGCTTCTTTTAATTTGACAGACCCGGAAATTGGAATAGCGGCCAGTACGCTGGGGTACATCTATCAACGCAAGAGCCGAATAGCAGATGCCATTGAAATGCTTATTCTTTCCTCCATCTCTGATACACGTGCGTGTACGAAAGAAGCACTCGCACTTTTAAACTTAGCAGAGCTTTTATATAACATTGGAGAACTTTCCAGGGCGTATGAATATGTAAAACTAGCCATGGATGATGCAAACTTTTATGGGGCGCGTCATCGCAAAATACAGGTAGCTGCTGTTTTCCCAATCATTGAAGGCAACCGGCTCGACACCGTTGAACATCAACGCAAAGTATTGGTTGGATATGCCATCGCCATCACTATTCTCACCATCCTCACAATCATTTTTGCTGTTATCATCTACAAACAGTTTAAAAAATTAAAAGAAGCAGACAATCGGATTAAGCTTGCCAATACCAATTTGCAAAATACAAACCATCTTCTTCAACAAGTAAATACCCACTTGCTCGAAGCCAATAAAATCAAGGAAGAATACATTGGTTATTACTTCAATATCAACAGCGAGTATCTGGTAAAAATCGAAGCCTTTAAACAAGCCATTGAGAATAAATTGATGTTGAAAAAATTTGATGACATCCGCTTTGTTGTCAATAACATCAATCTAAAAAAAGAGCGGGAAGAACTTTACTTCAGTTTCGATAAAATTTTCCTGAAACTCTTTCCAGATTTTGTAACCACTTTCAACTCCTATTTCCCCGAAGAAGACCAAATTGTTCTCAAAGAGGGCCAATTGCTAAATATGGAACTCCGCATTTTTGCGCTCATCCGGATGGGTATCCATGACAATGAGAAAATCTCCATAATCCTGAATTACTCAATTAATACTATCTATAACTATAAAGCCCGGATTAAGAGTAAATCCTTGATACCCAATGACGAGTTTGAACAAAAAATCATGGAGATAAAGGCATTATAAGCTCCACTGTCGTCTACATTTCATTTATACATTTTTTCTTCGCAACTACGGTTAAGTAGTTGACCTCTAATTTTTTAACTATTCACTACTAGC
>JBGTGG010000084.1:0-27529 GCA_041746855.1 Cyclobacteriaceae bacterium
TGGTATGAAAGCATGCAATTGATGCGCAAGTTCGAAGAAAAAGCAGGCCAACTTTATGGGCAGCAAAAGATCAAAGGATTTTGCCATCTCTATATAGGACAAGAAGCATGCGTTTCGGGTGCCATTACCGCGCTTACAAAAGATGATAAATGGATTACCGCCTATCGCGATCACGCCCACCCACTTGCATTGGGCACTAGCCCAAATTCAGTAATGGCTGAGCTTTTTGCAAAGGAAACCGGAATCTCAAAAGGAAAAGGTGGTTCGATGCACATGTTTGACAAGGAGAAGGGTTTCTTTGGCGGGCATGGAATTGTGGGTGGCCAAATCCCGCTAGGAGCTGGTATCGCTTTCGCGGAAAAATATAATGGCACTAAAAACCTGTGTATGTGCTACATGGGCGATGGTGCGGTTCGACAAGGAGCTTTCCATGAAGCATTGAACTATGCTATGCTTTGGAAACTTCCTGTCATTTTTGTTATTGAGAACAATGGATACGCGATGGGAACTTCTGTTGCCCGATCATCGAATGTGACCGAACTTTACACCTTGGGCGAAGCGTTCGATATGCCTTCTTTCCCTGTGGATGGTATGAGCCCTGAAGCAGTACACGAAGCTGTTGCCGAAGCTGCAGCGCGTGCCCGCAAAGGAGATGGCCCAACATTATTGGAATTTAGGACCTACCGATATAAAGGACACTCCATGTCTGACCCTGCAAAATACCGCAGCAAGGAAGAAGTGGCAGATTATAAAAAGAAAGATCCTATTGAAGTGGTGAAAAAGACCATCCTTGAAGGGAAAATGGCTACCGCTAAACAATTGGATGAAATTGATGAAAAAATAAAGGCACAAGTAGAAGAAAGCGTAAAGTTCGCAGAAGAGTCTAATTACCCCGATCCTGCTGAAGCTTTCCGTGATGTTTATGCCGAACCTGACTATCCCTATATAATGGGGTAATCCTGTTTTGTTAAATATATTGTAATTAGTAGTTTTGCGTCCCGTTTTAAGCGGGACGATTTTTTTAGGACCATGGCAAAGAAGAAAAAAGAAGAACACAACGACATTCTCGAAAACCCGGAAGTATTGGCAGAGCGCCTAGAAGGTGCCGAACATTGGATAGAAAAGCATCCCAAATTAATTTCGGGAATCGTCATCGGCTTATTACTGATTGTTGCCGGCTATTTCGGGTTTCAATATTATATCGACAAGCAAAATGTAGAAGCCAACAATGAAATGTTTCAGGCGGTCTTCTATTTTGAATCCGATAGCCTTGACCTGGCCTTGAATGGTGATGGCAACAATCTTGGGTTTATTGATATCACCGAAGAGTTTGGAATGACCAAAGCAGGAAACCTGGCAAATTACTATGCCGGTGTTAGTTTTTTAAAGCAAGGAAAATTTAAGCCAGCCCTTCTTTATTTAGAGGACTTCAGTTCAAGCGACCTATTGGTGCAAGCGCGCGCTTACAGTCTGATTGGTGATGCTCACATGGAACTTGAGGAGTATGAAGAAGCCGCTAGTTTTTATAACAAAGCGTCCAACTACAAACCCAACAAATTCTTTACACCTACTTATTTAATGAAAGAGGCTTTGGCCTATGAAAAATTAAATGACACGGAAAAAGCTATTGGAGCATACGACAAAATCATTAATCAATTTTTTGATTCAAGCGAATACCAAAAAGCACGCAAATTCAAAGCGAAGCTAGAATCGAATTCTTAAAGCAGTTTTTTGCACATTATTAAAGGGGATTATGGGAACATGATCCCCTTTTTTATTTCTATTTTTGATAAAAACCATGCGATATGAAAAATGTGGAGCTTAGGAAAGAATTACATTAGTATATCGATTCTGCTGATGAGACTGTCTTGGAAACAATATATGAGATTCTTAAACAAGCAGAAAATGAAGATAATTTTGAGATAAGTGAAGAACTTAAACGGATTTTAGACGAAAGGGTGAAAGCATACTATCAGAATCCTGAAGATGTAATTACTTGGGAGGAGATGAAGGTTCGATACGGGAAAAAATGAGGGAACTTGTCTTTAGCAAAGAATCGAATCTTGATGTTAAAGATGCTATAGATTTCTATGAGACGAAACAAGTTGGGCTGGGTGATCACTTCTTCGATAAGCTTCAAAGTAAAATTGAAAAATTACTTCATCATCCGAAAGTTTACGCTATTCGATATGAAGACATTCGGTTTGCAAAAATTGATCGCTTTCCCTTTATGATTCATTTCATCGAGAATTCTGAAAAAATTGTTGTAATTGGTATCATCCGTACAAGTAGAAGTCCTCAGTCTTGGAAAGAAAGAAAAATTAAATAACATGGCAGGTCCTTTAAAATCAGGAAAAACAAAAATCACTTCGAAACTCACAAAGAAAACTGTGGCCATTGTGGTTGCTGAATGGAACGAAGAGATAACAGAAGCTTTGTACGAAGGTGCGTATTCATCCTTGGTAGAACATGGCTTTTCAAATAAGAATATTATCCGCAAGAATGTACCGGGAACTTTTGAACTCACACTCGGTGCTTTATGGATGGCTGAGGAAAAAAATATTGATGCTGTGATTTGTTTAGGGTGTGTTATCCAAGGTGAAACCCCACACTTTGATTACATCTGTTCAGCCGTTGCCCATGGGATCACCGATGTAAACATCAAAACCAAAAAGCCAGTCATCTTTGGCGTGCTCACTACCCTTGACAAAAAACAAGCACTTGATCGAGCCGGTGGAAAGTTTGGAAACAAAGGTGAAGAGGCAGCATTGACGGCTATTGCGATGTTTGGGTTTTAGAATAGAAGAATTAAGATGGAGCTAAAGCCGGCAAACAAAAAAATTACGCGAATTATTTTGCTGATCGTGTTGATACCCATACTGGTATTTACATGGCTTGTCGGAATTGTTTATTGGAAGCAGGATACCATTGTTCAGAAGCTCATCACTACACTAAACGAAGATTTCACAGGAACGCTGTCAGTCGATGGCAGCCACATTTCCCCATTTGCCAATTTTCCCTACATCTCTATTGATCTTGATCATGTGCGCATTTATGAAGACAAAGAAAAGGATGATGAACCCCTTGTTGAGGTTGCCGATATATATCTTGGTTTCGATATCTGGACGCTGCTAAAAGGAACCTTTGAAATAAAATCCGTAAAGCTTTCCAATGGCACCATCAAACTTATTCAACATCGCGATGGGTCGTTCAATATTTCAAACGCACTGACAACGACAACAGAAATTGAAGATCCAAGTGAAGAGTTTCATTTGGATTTAAAAACCATTCAACTGCAAAACATTGATGTACTAAAAATAAATGAAGCCAACGATCTGGTACTGGAGTTTTTCATCAACGATGCAAAATCAAGGTTTAAAGATGTTGAAGATCACATGCTCATCGCAGTAGATAGTCGCTTCTTGTTAAATGTAATTGTTGCGGGAGACACCACGTTTGTGAAACACAAGCACTTTGAAATACAAACTCAATTGGAGTATGATGAGGTGCAGCACATACTAACCATTCAGCCCTCCGAACTACGATTGGAGCGCGCCCACTTCAAAGCAGAAGGCTCGGTAGATGTTGACGATGACATGAACTTGAATATCCGTATTGAAGGAAACAAACCGAACTTCGATATGTTCCTGGCTTTTGCACCGGAGGAACTTGACCCAATCTTTCAGCGCTATGAAAATGCGGGTAAGATTTTCTTTAACACCTCCATCATTGGCAAAGCTGCCAATGGGCACAAGCCACGTGTAACGGCCGATTTCGGTTGCGAAGATGCTTTCTTTAACAACAAAGTTTCAAGCAAGCGGTTGGACGACTTGTATTTTAAAGGACACTTTACCACCGGTGATTCAGGCCGCGCAGAAACCATGGAGTTTCACCTGTTAGACTTTTCCGCAACACCAGAAGCCGGAACGTTTAGTGGTAATTTAAAAGTAAAGAATTTCGATTCGCCTGAAATTGATATGCAGCTACGTGCTGAATTTGAATTGGATTTCCTGGCACAATTCCTCAACATCACTGACTTGCAAGATCTGAAAGGACAAGTCGCACTCACCATGAATTTTCATGATATCGTTGACTTGTCACGGCCCGAAAGGAGTATCGAGCGACTAAACGAATCCTATTTCACAGAACTCGATGTGAAAAACCTGAGTTTCAGAACGCCTTCTTTTCATTTACCTATACAAAATCTTGATATAAAAGCCAGCATGGATGGGCACAAAGCTATGATTGATCACTTCAATCTTAAAGTAGGCGACTCGGATATAAAAATTAGCGGAAGCATCAGCGACTTACCCGCCATCCTGCATCACACAGCCGATCCGGTTACCGCCACATTACTGATAAAATCAACCCTGCTCGATATCAAGCAACTTACATCAGGCGATACCACAAAGGAAAAACCTGTTGATGAACAAATACGCGACATGAGCATGAAATTGAAATTCAATAGTTCTGCGCGCGCGTTTACAGAATCACCAAACCTCCCGGTAGGTGAATTCTTTATTGAAGACCTCTATGCCAAGCTCACGCACTATCCACATACCCTTCATGACTTTCATGCAGATGTTTTCATTGATGAAAGTAACTTCCGGATTATCGATTTTACCGGCATGATCGACAAAAGTGATTTTCACTTCAATGGCAAACTGAATAATTACGATTTATGGTTTTTAAACCAACCACAAGGTGACACCAAAATTGAATTCAACCTTAACTCCGACTTGCTCCAACTTGAAAATCTGTTTTCCTATGAAGGTGAAAACTATGTGCCGGAAGATTATCGACATGAAGAATTCAAACAATTAAAAATCCATGGAGTTGCCGACTTGTATTTTGATAAAGGACTCAAATCTTCAGCTGTTCACATTGATAAACTGGAAGCGCAAATGAAAGTACACCCTATGCGTTTTGAAAAATTTAAAGGACGCTTTCACTACGAAGATCATCACCTGCTCATTGAAGACTTCAGCGGTAAGTTAGGCAAGAGTGAGTTTCTGGCCAATCTACACTACTATACCGGAACAGATAAAACCATTAAGAAACGTGACAACCATTTTTCTTTGAAAGCAACACACCTCGACTTTGATGAATTGTTTGCATACAACCCGCCACCATCCAATGCGACCCTTACGCCAGAAGACCATGAAGATGTATTCAATATTTATGATCTTCCTTTTACCGACATGACGTATGATTTTGACATCAAACACCTAAACTATCACCGTTACATGATTGATGATTTTTTTGTAAAGGCCAGAACACAAGAAAATCATTTTATCTATATCGACACCATGTCGTTGAAAGCCGCAGGCGGAAACATTCACTTAAGTGGATACTTGAATGGATCCGACCGAAACAAAATCTACTTCAGTCCAAAGATGACAGTTGATAATGTTGACCTGGATAAACTGCCTTTCAAGTTTGAAAACTTCGGGCAGGACCATCTGGTCTCTGAAAACCTGCACGGAAAACTTTCCGGAAAAATAACCGGAAAAATCCACCTCCATGCCGACATGGTGCCCATTGTTGATGATTCAGATATCCGACTTGATGTTGAAGTGAGACAAGGAAGATTAGAACATTACAATGCGTTGGATGCGCTTTCGGATTATTTTAAAGACAAGAACCTGTCACGCGTTTTGTTCGATACCTTGCGCAACCAATTTGAACTAAACAAAGGGATATTAAGCATACCCAAAATGACGATTAACTCATCACTAGGCTTCATCGAAATTTCCGGTAAGCAGGATATGAACATGAGCATGGAATATTACCTGCGCATCCCGCTAAAGATGGTGACACAGGTAGGCATGGGCAAACTGTTTGGTAAAAAGGAAGACACCGCCAGTCAGGAAGATGAGATTCAATACCGTGATGAATCCAAACGAATCCGCTTTGTAAACTTAAAGCTTACCGGTACACCCGATAACTATAAAATTTCGCTAGGGAAGGATAAGTCGGAGTAAAGCGAACCTGATTTTAAATCTTATTTTACTTGTGGCCGATTGATACTTTAATTGTTAAGGCTACAAAAAATCAATCATTTTAGTAAAAAATCGAATATTTATTGGACAAAACTGCATTTTAATTGCATTTTTGTCCAAAATATAAAGTCATGATTGACCGACAATTGGCTAAGAAAATAATTGCTTTACGGAAGCAGTTTCCTGTATTATCACTGACAGGACCTCGTCAAACTGGCAAAACGACACTTCTCAAATCAATCTATAAAGACCTGCCTTATGTTACTCTTGAGGACATTGATAACCGTACCAGTGCTATACAAGATCCTCGCGGGTTTTTAAATAACTTCCCGAAGGGTGTAGTGCTGGATGAGGTCCAAAATACACCCGACTTATTCTCTTACATTCAAGGGGTAGTGGATAAAGATGATATCCACATCGTTCTTTCGGGTTCACAAAATTTTTTACTTTCTGAAAGGATTTCACAAAGCCTGGCGGGGCGAACAGCAATTTTAAAACTTCTTCCTTTTTCGTTGGATGAACTTAAAGGAACACAGTATGAACCCAACACGTGGGAGGAAATGGTTTTCAATGGTGGATATCCCCGATTGTATGACAAACAAATCGAGCCAACAGATTTCTATCCATCCTATATCACTACCTATATTGAAAAAGATGTTCGACAGATAAAAAACATTGAGAATTTAAACACCTTCGCTCAATTTCTAAAGTTGTGCGCTGGCAGAACCGGTCAAGTGTTAAACATCCATGCATTAGCAAACGATGCAGGAATAAGCCCGAATACTGCAAAAGCATGGCTGTCTGTTTTGGAGGCGAGTTATATTCTACACTTTTTACAACCCCACCATAAAAACTATAACAAGCGACTCGTTAAATCCCCGAAACTTTATTTTTATGATACGGGAGTAGCCTGTTCGCTATTAGGCATTGAGCGCATTGAACAATTAACCACACACTATTTAAAAGGAAGCTTGTTTGAAAATTTCATCATCAATGAGTTTATTAAAAAAAGATTGAACGAAGGTAAAAAACCAAACACTTTTTACTGGTTGAGCAAAGATCAAAAAGAAATTGACTTGCTCATAGAACAAGCTGATACGTTAGTTCCCGTTGAAATAAAATCTGGTAAAACACGTAATGCAAGTTTTTTTACCAACCTACAGTACTGGCAAAAATTGAGCGGTGTCGCATCCGAAAACCTACATGTTATTTATGGTGGAGATGACAATCTGAAAACGGCAATGGGCAATTATGTGAGCTGGCGAAATATTTTTGAGGTATTGAAGTAAGTAGGGTACCAAGATTATCGGCACCAGTGATTAAGCTTAGTTGATTCCATCCCGAAGGTCTGTGTCACACAGACCTTCATCCTTAGTTTCGAACGGTGAAACACAGACCGGTGTCATGTCTTGATACTTGACAAATCCGGAATCAGATTCCGGATTTGTCAAATTTTATATTTACTAGCCGTCAGACCGCTGAAGGCTTAAGCAATCAGCGGTCAGACGGCTTCGGCTACCTCCTCAAATAAATAAACCCATGCAAGGGTTTATCACCATTGTTTTTATCAATCACATAGTAATACGTTCCATCCGGCAATTCAATGTTATCATCGCTGGTGCCGGCAAAAACATTTTGTGCATTGTCATACCCATTACGTTCGAAAACTTTATTTCCCCACCGATCATAAATAATTACTTTGTTTTCCGGGAAGTAGGTGATGTTGGCGATGTTTAAAAAATCATGTTTCCCATTTTTATTGGTGGTGACCACATTGTAAAAGATAGGTTCTATTTCCCCTTCTCCGGTAAGGTTGATGGTAAAAACCGGCACATCGCCATTGCTTAAAATAGTTAAGATTCCTAACCGCGCTCCTAAATCTGTGGGTGCAAACCTTAAACTAAGCAATGTGTTATTGCCCGGATCAATGGGGGGTGGGATGGCACTTTGCAAACTGAAATCTCCGGTTACTTGTATATCGGTAATTACTAATTGTGTATTGCCGGTGTTGGTGATTTCTAATTGCTTCAGTTGTTCGTTGCCAATAATTGTAGTTGAAAAAACAACATTATCTCCATTTCCTTTTAGTAGTTCGCCTTCTTTTATATTGTATGTCCCTACGCATTTCAAACTTGTACCAAGATAGGAACCGACATTGGTTTTCCAGGTTTGAAATATTGCATTTTGAGATTCGCAGAGGTTAGTATTGAAGAATTCAAATTTGATTAATGAAGTCAAATTTGTTATTTCAAGTGGTATGATGCCAGTTAATTGATTGTCATTTATTATGAATTGTTGTAAGCTATTTAGATTGCCAATTTCTGAAGGAATATTTCCTGTTAATTGGTTATTTTGTAATTCAATCCTTTGAATATTAACCAAATTCCCCAATTCTGATGGAATTAAACCAGATAAGTTATTATTATTAAGCACAATTGCTGTGGTAAGATTAGTAAGATTGCCCAATTCAGAAGGTATGGCTCCAGTAAATTGGTTTCCTCTCAATCCTAAAAAATTTAGATTTATCAGGTTGCCTAAATTTTTAGGAATATTTCCAGTAAAATTATTGTCAGCTAGGCTTAAATGTGTCAATTGTGATAAGGTTCCTAATCCTGAAGGAAGATTACCTGAAAGTTGATTCCCAAACATTTGTAAAAATGTCAGGTTTGTAAGATTAGACAATTGACTAGGTAAAGAACCTCCTATCTGGTTATTAATCATTGACAAACCGTTCAAACCTGAAAGATTACCCAACTCCATCGGAAGAAATCCATTAAGTTGATTACTATTAAGCGATATGTTACTTACCCTATTTCCAATCACAGTAATCCCAAACCAACTACTTACCGGCCCAGTCAACCAATTGATTTTAAGAGTCCACCCTGGCCCGTTGGTGGAGTTGTAAAGTGCCACTAATGCAAGTGAGTCGGAGGCGAGTACTTGGGCTTTTGCAGTAAAGCCAAGCGTACTCAGTGAAAGAATAAAAAGTAAAATTCTAAACTGCTTCATAATTATCGTTTACTAGCCGTCTGACCGCTGAAGGCTTAAGCAATCAGCGGTCAGACGGCTTCGGCTACCTCCTCAAATAAATAAATCCGTGCAACGGTTTATCTCCGTTGTTTTTATCAATCACATAATAATAGGTACCGTCCGGTAGTACTACGTTATCATCGCTGGTGCCGGCAAAAACATTTTGTGTATTATCATAGCCATTGCGTTCGAAGACTTTATTCCCCCACCGATCATAAATAATTACTTTGTTTTCCGGGAAGTAGGTGATGTTGGCGATGTTTAAAAAATCATGTTTGCCGTTTTTATTGGTGGTGACCACATTGTAAACGATAGGTTCTATTTCCCCTTCTCCGGTAAGGTTGATGGTAAAAACCGGTACATCACCATTGCTTAAAATCGTTAAGGTACCTACCCGCGCTCCTAAATCTGTAGGCGC
Organism: Cyclobacteriaceae bacterium; assembly: GCA_041746855.1. Lineage (GTDB taxonomy): Bacteria > Bacteroidota > Bacteroidia > Cytophagales > Cyclobacteriaceae > JBGTGG01. The sequence continues at coordinate 9,451 of JBGTGG010000084.1, forward strand.
AAAGCGTAAACTAAGCAACGTGTTATTGCCCGGATCAATGGGCGGTGGGATGGCACTTTGCAAACTGAAATCTCCGGTTACTTGAATATCCGTAATGACTAATTGTGTATTACCTGTATTGGCGATTTCCAATTGTTTGTTTTGTTCATTACCAATACCGGTTGTAGAAAACACCACATCATCTCCACTAGGTTTTGGTGTGCCGTTTTCTATTACTTCGATGATTGCCACTCCCGTTGTTACTGATAAAACAATTGGCTCTGTTTGTATTGTTAGACCAGGAACTAGTGAACTTGTACTAAATAATTCAAAGGTGCCGGCATCACTCAATGCTACAGAAGGAATTGAAAAAGAATTAGAAGTTGCCCCCGCAATAGTTACTCCATTTTTACGCCACTGATATTGATTGGCACTTCCACCAACAATAAAACTGATGTTAAAGGCTTGCCCTGCAGTAAGCGACTGTGCTCCTCCGCCAGGAATTAACCCTTGAGGATTGTAAACAAAAGGTGCAGTAATAGCAATATTGGGTTCGATATCTTTAAAGCTGAGGATATTATTTTGGACTTGAATGGAAATAAGCGAACTCAAAGAACTCATATCAGGGATCGAACTAATCAAATTTTTGTGGATCCAAAAAACCATTAGGCCAGACAGGTTCAATACCTGTGGTGGTATTGAGCCTGTCAACGAATTATTGTTAAGTGCAAGAAAAGTCAATGATGTAGGTTTTAATAGCTCAACCGGAATTAAACCAATGAGTTGATTTTCTCCTAAGTTAAGGTAATCAAGCGCCACAGCGTTGCCTAGTTCAGGTGGGATGGACCCTGTAAAGGCATTATTATCGAGATCAAGATATTGCAATTGGGTCAAGTCTCCCAAAAAAGTTGGAACATTACCGCTAAGAAAGTTGTCGTAAAACTCGATAGAAACAATCTCACTTAAAGCCCCAAGTTCTACTGGTAGTGAACCTATCAAATTGTTATTGTTCAATAATATGGCCGTAACTCTACCCGAGGTTGTTGTTATTCCACGCCATGTATTCACATTACCTGTTAGCCAATTCGTTTTATTTGTCCAGCCGGAGCCGTTGGTGGAGTTGTAAAGTGCAACGAGTGCAAGGGAGTCGGAGGCGAGTACTTGGGCTTTTGCAGTAAAGCCAAGCGTACTCAGTGAAAGAATAAAAAGTAAAATACTAAACTGCTTCATAATTATCGTTTACTAGCCGTCTGACCGCTGAAGGCTTAAGCAATCAGCGGTCAGACGTCTGCTACTTATAATTTAAAAATACCTAAACACCTTCTGCTGGCTACCCAACGGACTAAACTCAATCAACAAGGAAAGTTCGTGCGTTCCATAGTTCTGGCTGATCAACGAGTTGGCTGGCATTTCAAACCCATAGCCTAGCCTTACGCGATTGCTAATCTGTAATGCACCATCAATTCCAATACCCGAGAGGTTGCGATAGGTTGCCCCTACCCATAGTGTTTCGAGGATTAACGCATGTAAACTTAAATCAAGGGCCATGTTTCCATCGGGTACCACCCGCCACAAAAAGGAAGGCTTGAATCGGATCAAACGACTATTGGTATTATTGATGATGAATCCTCCACTTACATAAAAATGTCGGAGGTACCGTGTGCTTGTTGTTAGTCCATCGTTTACTTCTATGTTTAATAACCGGGGTGCAGAAACGCCAAGAAATACACGGTCTGTTTTAAAGAATATCCCCGCACCAAAGTTGGGCTTGGTAAATTGTGTTTGGCTCATGTCCAAGTCTTCATCATCAAGATATTCCAAGTTGAGTTTGCTATAATCGTAGCGGTAGTTCACCATGCCGCCCTGTACACCTAGCGAGAGCACTTTACCACCATCATTAATCACCTTAAAGGAGAACGCCAGCTGTGCTTCGCTATTAAAATTTACTCCCAACTGGTCGGTGATAATCATACCACCCACGCCAAAACGATCGGCAATAGAAGAGGTGAGGGAGAGAAAATTGGTTTGCGGAGACCCTTCAATGCCTACCCATTGCTTGCGCGCAATCAGGTTCAGCGTGAAGTCTTCATACAACCCCGCGTAAGCAGGATTAATCATTACCTGATTAAACTGGTAGAGGTTGTACAGCGGATCTTGCTGCGCCTGAACATTAATTGTAAGAAGAAGAAAAGTTAAAAAGCCAAGTATAGGTTTGTGCATAGCGTAAGGGTTCGGTATTCTAAATCACGTAATTAATTCATTCAATATTGGTACCCCCTCAATTCTGCTTCGCGATAAAAACAAAATCACTTTGCTTTTCGTCATCGCCAAAGGATCCTGTGCGAGGAACTTGGTTCAACACTTCCATATAGGTAATCACTTCTTGCAATGTCAACACGCGATCATCCCCACCATAGCCACGCAAGGATTCTATAAACTTGCTGGCAAAAGGTGAATGCTTACCTGGAATTCCATCGGAAACATATTCCTTTCCGCCTGAGGTCAAATATTTACGCGTCTTCTGACTTAATTTCCTGGCGACCATTTCATTTACAGTCGTCTCATATTCCCTTGTACCTCTACTCTTTGCAATCTCTGGATCAAGTGTTCCGCCAAAGCAAACATCCATGGAAAGTAAAATATGTTCGCATGGAATATTGTTGATAATCCCGCGTAAGCGGTTGTGCGAAATATAGGTGGTCTTCGCCTTGTCACTCTCTAATGAATTCTTTGCTACCACATAGCCTTCACCAAACGTCTCATCAAAACTCCCGTGGCCTGCAAAGAAAACCAATAGTTGATCCTGTGGTTTGTACCTCCGCTCATTATACTCTCTGATTTTTTCAAAAACTTCGTCCAACTCTGCATTTTCCACAACCTCTACTTCAAACCCATACTTCTCTCTCAATTCCTTGGCAATGGTATTGGCATCCTCCACAGGGTTTACCAAGTCATTCCAGTAATCATATTTATCAGTAGCGAAAAATAATGCGTAGTCTTTCCGATCAATCGAAAGCGCAATAGCATCCATGCCAATAACAACGGATCGTGTACTTGAAACAATGGCACCATCGATGTTTTCTGTTTTGATCCGGATAAAATGCGATCCATCTAGTAGTGTGATCACCTGTTTTATTTGCACGGCATTAATATCTGCCAAATCAATATTCTTCATAAACTTCTCCTCACCGGTTGTATTGTCACCGATGATAAGTTGTGCGGATTTCAAGGGAATAGCGGACACGATGCTTGCCTCCACTTGAATTTGTTTTTCCTGGCTTGCCGTATACTCAAACTGTGGTACAATCCAATGAATGGTTGCCAAGCTAGAAGAATTTACCACTCCCTTTTTAAAGTCCAGATGAACCTCATTTGTTTTTGCAGTAAACCCCTGGCCTAAACATAAAAAAGTAAGCCAAGAAAAGACGAGTGTGATAATGCTCTTTTTTTCCATATTAATTCCTTCGCTGAATAATCACTTTGGTAAAGCTTACCAAATACGTACCGTTAACTTTCATTTTGATGATATACATTCCATTCGCAATCGGATTTCCTACTGTATCATTACCATCCCAAACCTCTTCGTGAATTCCGGGACTGAATCTTCCAGCAATTCCCTTTACCTTTTTGCCTCTTAAATCAAATATTTCTAATGCTGTTGTGTATGTAGCATATTCATCGCTAAGTACAAACGGTATATGCACCGTGCCTTGAGAAGGATTCGGGAACCCATCGCCCAACAACGTTATTGAAGGCATAAATTCTCCATTCCGCGAATAGATAAATTTCAATTCAGCACGCTTTGATTGATCAACAGCATACGATGATTGCTTTTTCATATTGACAATTCTTCCAGCACGTTCATCCACTAAAAATAAATCTGCTTGCGTATTCACCAGTGCTGAGGAATTCCAGGAAATAACAACTTGCTCCTCCGCTTCACTTTCCAAAATAAAACTCCAGCTAAAATCAGTTTGGGTAGGAACAACATCCCGCTGAAATTTAGGAGTAAAGAATTCATCATGGAAAACATACAGCTCGAGCACCTCACCCCACCGTGGTGGCACTAAATCATCATACCAATCTTTAGACGCTAAGGCATTGGGATGCATACCAAAGCCCGATTGATTAACAGGCAAATTGTTTTTTGAAATGGTGATCGGAACAATCCACTCTTCTTCATCAATATCATTGCCGGTGATTCTTTCCGATGTTACCCTGCCGCCAATATTTCCACGAAGCGACATGGGGAAAAATAAATTGAAAGCGGATGCGCCATCATTGTGTACGAAGCCCCCGGACCATTTTTGTAGGTCATCGCTATTGATTAACTGGGTGGTCTCTGATTGGTAAACTTTTAACTCTCCAATATTTGGATTGTTGTTATTCGCTGCAATTAGCTCACTCCAGGAAACATTAAAGGGCATTGGATTGCCAATCTGATTCCAGCCAACCTCCAACCGAACAGAAAATGGCTGATCCTGATTAACCTTTGTCACCGTGCCATCCGAAATAAAGATTTCTGTCCTTTCTTTTCTATTAAACCAATATCCTTTGCCCTGTTCTATCCTGTTTATTCCGGCACCAAAATCAACGTTCTTGCCGCCCTGGTAACGAACCAAACGCCACTTTGCTTTATCATACGCACCCATCTCATCAAAAATGGATTCAATCAAATTATCATTGCCGGTAAATTCGTAGGGAATAGAAAATAATTCATATGACTGTAAGGTGCCGCCAGAACGGGTGAAGGGGATTTTGATTCCTCCATCAGGAATGGCCACGTAAATTCTTTCCAGGTTGGTATCTTTTGTAGCGCCAGTGCCATCCGATACAGAAAAATAAAACTCCGTGCCCACTTCATCCGCCATTGCTGGTGTAGCGCTAACCGAATAGGTAGAAACTGTTTCCAACGATGCCGCTACTTCTGTGAAAATTGTTTTGGAAATCTGCCGATGAAAAAACCGAACAACATACGGTGGTGTACCCGCTACAATATCAATTGAAACCTTTTCTGAGCTTGCACTAAAAGCCGGATTAAAAACCGGGTTCGTAATTTGAAGCGATGCGCCAACACCTGCCTCTTCCGTGGCTACCGATATCGGTGACGAATCTGGTGAAGTTCCCGTTGCATTGACGGCACGAACCCGATAACGATAAACGGTATTGGGCAATAGCCCAGTGACAAGTTCCTCCGTATTCAGAATGAGTTTATTTGAATATCCATTTAGTGAAGGATTAAAATTATTGTCTGCCAACGTAACATCAAGGCGGTACTCGGTTGCTCCCTCCGCGATGGCCCATTTGGATTTAAAGGAACTGGATGTAACATTGGCTGCATCTTGTCCTAAAGGTGTAGCCGGTTTTAATAGTTGTTGCGTTGGCGGGGTACTACTTGGAGATGTACCGCCACTGTTGTTGGCGCGCACTCTGTATTTATAGGTTTTGCCCGCAGTTAAACCAGTAGCCGAAACACTGGTGGTGTTCACCGAAGCATTTTGGAATCCTGTTGCATAGGTAACGAAATCATCTAACGATACATCAATAAAATACCCGGAGGCACCAACCACAGCATTCCACGAAGCAGTAAAACTTGTTTGGGTAACATTGGTTGCACTATTGGTGACGGGCGTTGCCGGAACGGTGAACTGCTGGCTTTCATCGCTATTCACAGAAGTGCCACTTTCATTGACTGCACGCACGCGGTACTTATACGCTGTTCCTTGCTTTAATCCTGTAACTGGAGAAGCCAACCCATTCACGGTTAGGTTATCAAACCCAGCAACCCGCGACACAAAATTATCTTCACTTACATCCAACCGATAACTGGAAGCTCCGGTGATGGCGCTCCAGTTGGCGGTAAAAGAAGTTTGTTGCACATTGGTTGCAGGCCCTACATTTGGTTTTCCCGGAACAGTAATTTTTACTCCTGTATTGCTGGCACTTAACGTTTCTACATAATTGGTGGCCGTACCACTACCGTTGTAAGAAAAGATTGTGTACGCATACGTTGTTCCCGGCAAAAGGCCTGCATCATCAAAAGATGTAGCTGCACCATTAAAAACCACTATACCATTCGTAACATTTTGCCCCAGCGAATACGAAGTACCATCCACAGGAGTAAAAGTGGAAGCCGTGGCTGTATTGCGAATGGCGAGATATCCTGAAGGTGCAGGATTGGCAGGTGTGAACCCTATCCGCATAGCCGTTGCCGTGATGTTCGAAAAATTAATGTTGCTCGGCTGTGCCGAAGGCTCCGCTGTAAACGTAGAGGTTGACCCTTCTAAGGGTGCAAGGGTGCGGTAACTTATCAACGCACCACTTTGATTGTAAGCAAATACATCATAGTGATAGACCGTACTTGCCAACAAGCTACCATCAGTGAACGATACATTTGGCCCGGTGTAGGCTACAAATACGCCCGTTGTTACTTGTTGCCCCACGGTGTAGGCGCTATTATATACCGGGACAAAGGTGGAGCTGGAACCCGCTCTGCGTAGTACCAGATAACCCGCAGGACTTCCCGCTGCAGCGGAATACGAAACCGTGATGGCATTGCTGGTAACATTTGTAAAAGCAATGTTGGTGGGTTGGGCTGTTGGTTCTGCCAAAGCGGTGGTTACATTTCCCGTTAAGGGTGAAGTAGACCGATAATTAATAGGTAGCCCTGATCCATTGTATGCATAGACTGCATAATGATAATTGGTAAGTTGTGTAAGACCTGTTTCATTGAAGGTGGTATTTGCCCCAACCGCAACAAGTTTTGAATCTCCGTAGTTTGAATTTAGCGTGTAGGTAGTGGCATCTACCGGAACAAAGGTTGGAGCCGAACCTGTTTTACGAAATACTAAATACCCATCCGGACTACCAGTAGCGCCTGTGAAATTACCGGTATAACTTGTGGAGGTTACCGATTGAAAAGTAAGAGCCGTGGGTTGTGTAGCAGGCTCAACCGCTTGCGTATAATAATTTCCTTGTAAGGGAGAAGTGGTGCGGTAACTTATTAAACTGCCCACCTGATTATAACTATAGATGGTATAATACCACAGCGAACCAGATGTTAATGCAGATTGCAAAAAGGTAATGTTGCTTCCTTTATAAGCGATCACACCATCCGTTACGTTTTGACCCGCTGTATACTCCGTATCATTTTGTGGAACAAAAGTGGAAGCAGAACCTGCTTTGCGTACGGCAAGATAGCCGGTGGGAGAACCGGAGGCAGCAGAGAAGGCAACGGTAAACGAACTGGTGGTTGGGTTTGCAAATTGAATATTGCTAGGGCTTGCGGTTGGTGTAGCAACTGGGGTAGTAACCGATATGATATTAGAATAAACAGTAGTGCAATTTACAACTGCCCGAACTCTGAATTGATAAGAAGTGGCTTGCGTTAAACCTGTAACTGCACCCGAATTGGTGATGTATGACTTAGCCTGGAAACCTGTAACATAGGTGGCAAAATTATCTTTTGAAACATCTAATAAATACGTGGTAGCCCCACTAACCAAACCCCAATTGGCTGTAAAGCCAGTGGCCGTTATTAGCGTGGCCGCTGATGCAACGGGCGCAGGCTTATGGCATACTTCAAAATCAGCAATGTTTACAATGCTCCACCTTCCACTTTGATCTTTTGCTCTAACAAATAATTTGTGTGATGCTTCGGATAAGGCCGTTACATCAATATTAAAAACCAAATCACTGATACTAGTGGATGGCGTAATAGCGACTGAAGTTCCTGATCCATAACCAGGATCCGTATCAATAAAATACTCCAGTTTAGAAATGCTGGGTAGCGCTGCCCCTACTGTATTTGGTAACTTATAAAACGCACTAAAGTGCGTCATACTCCAATTACCAGTTGCATTTTTAGAACGAATAAATAAAGTATGGAAGCCCTCACTCAAAGAACTTATAGAAATATTAAAAGTAAGGTTAGCTATCGATTGCCCCGGAGTAATTGGAACATTCGTACCCATACCATGCCCGGGGTCTGTATCAATGAAATACTCTAGTTTAGAAATATTAGGAGCGGCAGCACCAACGGTATTGGGTAATTTATAGAATGCACTAAAGTGCGTCATACTCCAATTACCGTTTGCATTTTTGGAACGGATAAATAACGTATGGAAACCTTCGCTTAGTGAAGTAATGGAAATGTTAAAAGTATGATCCGAAATTGTTTGCCCAGGCGTAATGGGAACATTAGTACCCATACCAAACCCGGGATCTGTATCAATGAAATATTCGAGCTTAGCGACATTCTGTGCTGAAACAGAAAACCAAAGCAATAATGCAAGCAGTGTGTATATATAACGAACCCGCACTATTTAATTTTTTGACTCAATGCTAACAGTAACCTTAATCGGGTTGGTGTTACTACCAACGCTGGAGTTAATCATTTTTGTAAATGCCGGTATTCCTGGTAATCCCGAAAGAACATAAGGAGTTTCACCATCATACACTCCGCAATCTTCACCATTTATTCCAGCTCCTATAGCTGGTGAACCTGCCTTCAATTTCCATTGCCCATCAGTAGAATTTCCGGTTGCCCCAACAAATACATTTGCAACTGTAAGGTTACCTTGATTTCCATTTGAGGTACCAAACCTTGCATTTGTTAGTCCTGATGCATCAATATTGTTACTTAGAGTGCAGTTAGTAAGTGTGATTGCTCCAGTTCCCACAATAATATTATTAGAGAGAGCGAGACCTGTGCAGCTAAAACCAATTGAAAATATGTTATTTTTTACAACACTACTTGTACCTGTTACACTAAATGCTCTTAAATAATTATTTGCTATGAAAATATTAGATGGATTGCCACTTGTAAAAACCGCAAGATTATAATTTTGAAAAATGAAAATATTTGAAATTCCTGCACTAGTTTGTAGAAAATAAGACGTGCCGGGCGTGTACGTTCTAGAAATTAGAATGTCTGAAACATTGATTTTTATTGCAGTGGTCGAAACCCCGCCAAGCTCGGTTCCTGTTAATTGTGATCCTGAACTTCCAGCATCGAATACAATGTTTCCTACTTTTGCTGTATTAAATGTTGGATAATTCTGAAAATTTTCACTGAAAAAGTATCCAGGTCCAATTATGATTACTTTTTTGATTGAAGTCAGATTTCCATACGAAGTTGGTGATGGTTCCAGCATCAACGTATCGCCCGCATTAGCCCCATCATGGGCTGCTTGCAGTGTAGTAAAATCTGCATCAGCACCGGCAATGTTGTTTACCCGCCATATTTTTGCATCTACTTGTGTTAGTATAACGAAGCAAATCATGCATGTAAGTAAAATTCCTCTCTTCATAATTTCAATGTTTAAAATTTTATCCTCCTCCCGGTGTAATGGGGTCTACAATATTGGTTGGTCCTGCAGGTCCGGGATCATCACTGCCGCCAATAAAAGTGTAGGCCAAATAGCCCAGCACTGCCAGCGGTATAATCTTTAATAGCAGCGGACTTTTGCGTTTTACTTTAAACGCACTGGTGTATACTACTTCGTTTTTATTTTTTGTATCGCTTACACGGAAGGTATAGCCCTTACCGGGTTTAGTGTCTTTGGGCAACACCATTTTGTAATAGCCCACATTGGCTACGTTGGCAAATGTGGCTACCTTCTTTTCTTTTCTATACAAGTCAAAGTTGAGAATGTTGCGGCTCGTACCACCACTCCAGGTAATCTCATAAGGCTTACCGCGCTTAAAGGATTTGTAATCATTAAAACTGGAGAAATACACAAACGGAACATAGATCCGCCCACGGATTTCCAGGGCCACGCTGCCATTAAAATCATCGCCCAACTCGGCCTTGGCATCCCAACTTATTTTTTTGTCGTAGCCCGGTTTTACTTCCATACCAATGTCGCCCTTCAGCTGTTGAAGCGGGTTCAAATAATTATCGGTAGAAGAATAAACGTTTAAGGTGTACGAACGCCCCGGAATGGTATCGTTCAAATCGTAATGGATAATGACTTGTTGGTTGGCCAGCTCCACGCGTTTAATGTCAAACTGCTGAGCCTGCACGGAAACAGAAGCCCCCGTAAAAAGGATAATGGTAAAGGCATTACAGCCTTTCCTATACAGTAGATTAAAGCAAACCATCTAAACTAAATTATGTTCGGGTTTTACCCCGTAGCCAAACTAAACATCGTAAATGTGCAAAACCCTTTCCAGACCTCTATCCCACTAAAGGGGTATATTGCTTATACGCCAAGTTGAGGCTTATATATTTCCGTGGCAATACTCAATATTGAGTATTTTTTGCTATCCGTCTGACCGCTTGGAGCGGTCTGACGGGTAAAAGTGGTTGGTTCGCTCACTTTACCACTACAAGCTTTCTTTCTTGCATGGCCACCAGTTTATCTTCCGCTTCTAGTTCTTTACGCTTGTTCTCGCTAACACTAAAAACCTCCGCTACCGCACCAGCAAATTGCACCGGATGCTCCTGAAACCTGCTCTTCATAAAAAAGCCATTGGTTTTATAGCACTGAAAAGCTTCATCAATAAATTCATCGACCCCGTCACGAAAAGCAATTTCGTGGTTGGCTTGTTTGAAGATCGTCCTAAATTTTTCCAACCGCTTAGGTTTAGGCTTTGCCTCTAGAAATTTTTTCACTTTTGCAACAAAAGCTGTTACCATAACTTACTGTTTATTAAAACACCCGCCCGACCACTGCAAAAAAATAATCTTCAGCGGTCTGACGGGTATACCTGTTTAATCCATTACCATAAATTCCGTTTTGCCTAATTGCTGCAATGCATCCAGTGGCTTTTTTTGGTTGAGTCGTTTGCAAACACCGGCCAATAAACCTTCAATTTCTTTTGGCGTTAACTCCAACTTTTTTGCGATCTCCGAAAGATCTTTCTCTTCAGATGCGTGCTTTAGAATTTTTAACTCCTGTGTGGTGAGGGTAAGTTTCATAGTATGCCTGCAAGTTTAAAATCAGAAGCGAGATCTCTATCCCACTAAAGGGGTATTTGTCATTACAATGACAAGTTGACGCTTGTTTATTTAGTGGGCAATACTCAATATTGAGTATTTTCAATTTCGGTATGATCACTATGCATTGTTTAAAACCCGTTTATGTCCGTTACTAATTTGCTGAATAAGCAACTGCAATTTGATCCTGAACTATCTTCGTACCATCACACACTTGCTGTCCCTGATATTTCGAAAATGCCATTGTTCGGCAATCAGTTTGCCTACATCATCGATGCAAGTAAGGGAGCCTTTATCGCTGTAACGGAAAGTTTTGAACGCATCACCGGCCATCGAGCAGAGCAGTTAACCATTCCATTTTGGTATGATATCGTACATCCTGATGACTCCCCAATCGTAAAAAGAATTGGCGAATCGCTTTACCGAATAGCATGGCAAGTATTACCCCTTGGACCGGATTATGAGTTAAAGCCAATGACTTTCTTTGCATACGCAGAATACCGGATTAAAAAAACCGATGGCAATTACATTCGAATAGGTCGCCAAACATCATTAGTTACAAAAGATAGGTTGGGCTATCCCGTGCACACGATTGGTGTGTGTTCAGATCTTACAGGCATATCAAACCGGCAAGATGTAGTCTTTCACATCAACATACCCGAGAAGGATGAAATGGAAAACCTTATTTTTAGTCATGTGAAAATTCTGTCGCCACGGGAATGGGAGATTGCCAAATTGCTAATGAAAGGTTGGGATAGTAAAACAATTGCCGCTGAATTAAATCTCAGTTTTAATACTGTAAATACACACCGAAGAAATATCCTGCGGAGAATTGGTGTAAAGAATACAACCCAACTGGTGCTGAAATTAACGTCAGGTAATTAATAGATTATGAATGTGAATTGTGTTACACATTAACTTGATGCTAAGTCAATATTGTTATGTTTTTGACTTGGGTCCAAATCAATAAAATATAGAAAATTCTAAATCCAACCACGATCTTTGGCCATGTTAATCAGTGCCATACTGTTCTTCACCTCCACCTTATGGATCATGTTGCGCCTGTGCGTATCGATGGTATGATGACTTAGATTTAATAGCAAACCAATTTCACGACTGGTTAAGCCAACCGATAGGTGTTTTAATATTTCACGTTCGCGAACAGATAAAACCGAGGTTGTTTTTTTATAGTGGATACCGATCATAAACAAAAAAAGCCGGTATGAAGGCTGAAGTCAATACGCTACTAAGCGTATTTTTCCGTGTACTTGCTATTGAATCAATCCAAATGCATCAGCAATTCGTATGGCGTCTGTTAAGCGGTTGATTTCAAGTTTCGCCCAAATATGGTTGCGGTGGGTGCGCACCGTATGTTGCGAAATAAAAAGCGCATCGCCAATTTCCCTATTGGTTTTTCCAATGGCGATTAATGAAAGTACCTGCTTTTCACGATTGGTAAGAGATTGGAATTTTTGAAAGTGCGTTTCGTAGAAAGAATCCGTACCCATCAACTGTTTAACTTTTGTCATGTTAGGACCGAGTTCGTGAATCGGCATGGACATACTCATTAAGCCGTCCAAATCCTTAACAATTTTTGTGACTGTTAGCACTTGATAAAATTCCTGCTTACGGGGATCAATTATTTTTTGACAATCCGCATAGGTTCTTCCCGCATCATTCTTATTATAGAAGTTAATAAACCCAGGAAAAATTTTATCTACAGTTTCCTGATGAATATACTTCTTAAAAAATGCTTCGCCATTCTGCTGAATATATTCCAATGGTAAATCGTATGTTTCAATCCCCTTTGGGTTTAGGTATTTAATATGTAAATCATCTTTTCTATTGAAATGTAAGAACCCCGGGAAAAACTCTCCTATCTGATCCAGCTGATTTGCGTGCACATATTTTTCAATTTTGTGCAGGGCGATGCGTTGGTCGATGATAAGCTCTTTTTCTGTTCGCTTCATATTTCTCTAACGTTTATAATTGGTAATTTTCAAAGTAGCCCTAAATCCCTTCCAACATGAATCAATTCCTTACTATTTCTTACTTCCAACTTATGGATCATGTTACGCCTATGCGTATCAATAGTATGACTGCTGATGTTTAATAAGTTGCCAATCTCCTTGCTGGAAAATCCTCTGGCAACGTGTCTTAGTATTTCACATTCACGTGCCGTAAGCACACCATAGGTGTTGAGTACTTCAGGAATTTCAGGATCAAAAAATTCAGCATACGGGCCAGAAACCTTAGCATGTACTACACGCGTATTGTCTAAATGGGTAATGTCTGTGAGCACACCCAACGTGTGGGTAATCATGCCATCTGTTTTTCCACAGGCAGTTGTCTGTCGCATGATTTTGTGGTACTTATCGTTTGGTAGTTTTACTCGATATTTAAATTCACCAAAATTTTGAAGGGGTGGCACTTCTTTGTTTTTAAAAATCCAATTGAGTGTAGCCCACGTGTACCGGAGGGTAAGTGGCAGGTCATTGGGCACTATAGGCTCATACAATTGCTCAATATCCTGAAACGCATAACGCGTGTAGCCAAAAATGGAACCCAATTGTTTGGACTCAACAATTTCACCCGACCTACAATCTACAATATATGCCGCTTGATTTGGGAACAAGAGCATGTGCTTCAACGAGAATGCTAGAGTAGAATCCAACTCATTGCTAAACAAACTAGACTGCCATTTAATTATTGAGTTTAATGAGTCAGCATATTGCATTTCATTGGGGCTAAGGAGAAAAATAAGACGATCAAAATATACCAATAATCAGTTGAATTTGAAAAAAAAATTATTTGTCAATAGAAAAAATTATCCTACTTTGGTAGGGCTATGCTGTTATCCATAAATGAAAGAAGCCTGTACTATAAAAAAACAGGACGCGGTTCCATTGCAATCGTTTTAGTTCATGGTGGCCCTGGGCTAACGCTTGATTCGCTCGCCATTATTCATGACCTACTGCCCGAAGAGGAGTACACCGTAATCTCTTATAACCAGTCTGGTTCTGCAAATAATGAAAACGCCCCAAAATATAACACTACTCAACAGTACGCTGAAGAACTGCATGAAGTAATTCAGGCACTTGAAATCAAAAATCCATTTTTGTTTGGCCACTCGTGGGGTGGTGCCATCGTTCAAGAATTCCTATGGAGATTTCCAACGTATAAAATCCGGGGCATCATCTTAAGTAACTCATTTCCTTCCGGAAAAAAATTAAAGCGTGCTATTCAAAAAAGAATAGACGAGCTACCAAATGAATTTCGTTTACACCGAAAAAAATGTTTGGAAGAAAATGATGGCGCGGCCTATCAAGCCTTGCTTGGTGAATGGTGGATGCCCACATTCGTGTGTAGGAAATCTCCCATGCCCAATGATATTGCCACATCGTTGGGTTCACTTGCACCTGAGGTGTACACCCATTTTGTTGGCGCGGATTTGCTCAATATTTCTGGCGCCCTACTCGATTGGGACAGGACAAACGAATTAGGTAATATTTCAATTCCTACCTTGGTGATGAGTGGTGGGTATGATTATCCTTCCCGCAACGATTTTAATGATATGGTAAAAAATATACCCAACGCCACTCGCTGGTATGATGAAGAAACCAGTCACTTTCCGATGTATGAAAATCCACTGTCATATAAAGATGCCTTGATCACCTTTATGAAAAGTAATCATGAAGTTTGACGAACTAATACAACTGCACCTACAACAACCTTACGGAATTTTCGACAAACCCATTTCGATAGATGAAGTATTAAATAAGTATGCGCTGTTCCCCAATGAAGCAATCTATTTAGTTGATTGCAAACAGGCTCAAATGGAGCCGCTTACAAGCAACTTTTCGAAAATTACAGGTATTGATACGCTTCATAAAAATGAACTCACGCCTATATATGAACACGTGCATACGAGGGATTTAGATGCATTTCTCAAATACACTACCGCATTGTTAAAATATGGTTTTGGAGATACTAAAGTCTTTACGGAAGAAAAGGATTTTAATATGAATCTGTACCGTACACACAACAACCGGGTAATCCTGAAGTCTACCACTATTTTAAGTTACGATTCAAACAATCGAATACGCTATTCCATTGGCAAGCTGATGGATGTAACCGGGTTGATCCCCTTCCAAAGTTTTGGTTATAAGTTTATCGGTCCGGGGAGCTCCAGCTTATCCACAGATTTTGAAGATCTATTTGCTTTCGAATCGATTTTAACGAAAAGAGAATTGGAAGTATTAAAACATACCGGTGCAGGACTTTCTTCTGCACAACAGGCTAAAATTTTATGCATTAGCAAACACACCATCGATACCCACAAACGAAACATCATTAAAAAACTTGAAGCGTCAAATTCCATTGAAGCGTATAACAAGGCAAGGGCAATGGGGCTATTTTAAATCCACCCTTCCATCATCGCCATGCGAATCAATTCCGCGGTGTTTTTGCTGTGCGTTTTGTTAAGGATGTTTTTTCGGTGGGTCTTTACGGTTTGCACGCTAATGTGTAATTGCTCCGCGATTTCAGATTCTTTGTTTCCATAGGCGATTAAATTCACAATCTCCAATTCCCGTTCCGTCAATGGGCTGCTGTGAGGTCTCGTCTCTCCATTCAATAAAATATCAAAACGATTACCGCGCGTCACACCAAAGACGTATTGAATTTTAGTGCCCTTTTTATAATGCGTGATATCGTTTGAAACGATCATGAGCAAGGCAGGTTTCCCCTCCTCAGTAAGACTAAGCGTATACACATGCTGCTGTAGCCTTCGATAGTCGCCATTCTTGTGCTTGATGCGAATATCAAAGGAGCACCGTGAATTAAGTTTGTCTACATCCGAAAGCTTTTTGAAATGCTTCATCAACTTCACACTAAACAACACCACTTGTAACAAATCCCAAGGATGTGTTTTCCGATGCCCAAATGCCAGACCTCCTTTTCTAAGTTCTTCCGTACTATATCCCATCAGGTTGGGTGTAGCCTCATTGATATATAGATATTGGTGGGTAGAGTTATCAAGAATACGAATCGCTTGATCGGCAAAAACCTGAAAGCGCTCAAACCGTGGGTCTTTCAAAAAGTGATCCACTGAACTTGCCTTCATAGCATCCGAGACTTTGGAAACAATCACCTCCCGGTGCAGCATAGACACCAATTCCTCAATAGAAGTAGCTCCGGTCTTTTTAAGAATGCTTTGCTCTAACTCCTTGCTATGACCATTCAAACTAAAACTTTGCTGACCTCCAAGCAAGGCTTCAATGACCTGAATTTCGCGTGGTGTAAGAGAAGAAAATAAGGGAAGGTCGTTGATCATATTGGCTTATGAATATTAAGCAAAAAAAAGAAAATATCAAACTTGAACCTCAATAGGTTAACTATTCTTAAAACAATATTTCAAAATTCGTAATTTAAATACCTGAGTTGCTACTTTTATGAATTATGCGATTGGGGATTATTCTTTTATTATTTCTTTCTGTGACTGCGGTCAGGGCAACCCCCAAGACGGACAGTTTATTGCTCAAACTCGATAGTCTTCTTAAGCAACGTGATTTCTTTCTACAAAAGAAAGAAAATCGAATTGCACTATTAAAAGAACAAGTAAAACTCTCGCCTGATAGATTTTACATCTATGAAAAAATCTATGAGGAGTATAAAAGCTTCATCTATGATTCCGCATTTAGTTATGCACGTAAAATGCAAGCTGAAGCCTATCGCTCCAACGATCCAATAAAAATTGCTTCCTCAAAAGTAAAATTGAGTTTTGTTCTGCTCTCCTCAGGAATGTTTAACGAAGCGCTTGATACACTCCTCACCGTTAACCGAAATATTCCTGACAGCATTGACATTGCTTACTATTCTGTTTTATCACGCACCTACTATGACCTAGTAGACTTTAATCGTGATAATTATTATACAGAACGGTATACCAATCTTGGAAATCTTTATGTGGACTCTGCTCTTGTGCTTAGTAAGAAAGGAACCAAACAATACTATTTGTTTAAAGCGCTAAAGCATTTGAGGATGGAGCAAATAGATTCAGCGCAACAGGTTTATGAATACATTCTGTCTTCATTCAAACTTACCGATCCTGAAATTGGTATTGCCGCAAGTACACTAGGCTATATCTATCAGCGTAAAAGTAGAATATCAGATGCTATTGAAATGCTAACCCTGTCGTCCATGGCGGATAACCGTGCCTGTATTAAAGAAGCACTAGCACTATTAAATCTTGCTGATCTATTATACAATATCGGAGATCTTACACGCGCGTATGAATATGTGAAACTGGCCATGGACGATGCTAATTTTTATGGTGCGCGTCACCGAAAAATCCAGGTAGCTGCTGTTTTTCCAATCATTGAAGGCAACAGATTGGATACGGTTGAGCATCAACGTAAAGTTTTGGCTGGATATGCAATCGCCATCACCATTCTCACTATACTCACGATCATTTTTGCTGTTATCATCTATAAACAATTCAAAAAACTAAAAGAAGCAGATAAACGAATTAAACTTGCGAATACCAATTTACAAAATGCAAATACCCTTCTTCAAGAAGTAAATACCCATCTGTTGGAAGCCAATAAAATTAAAGAAGAATATATTGGTTATTACTTCAATATCAACAGTGAGTACCTGGTAAAAATCGAAGCCTTTAAACAAGCCATTGAAAATAAGTTGTTGCTAAAGAAATTTGATGATATCCGATTTGTTGTCAACAACATCAATCTTAAAAGGGAGCGGGAAGAACTTTACTTCAGTTTCGATAAAATCTTCCTGAAACTCTTTCCTGACTTTGTGACCACCTTTAACTCCTATTTTCCTGAAGAAGACCAGGTTGTGCTCAAAGATGGACAGTTGCTCAACATGGAGCTCCGCATCTTCGCACTTATAAGAATGGGAATTCATGATAATGAAAAAATTTCCAAAATCCTGAATTACTCCATTAACACAATTTATAACTATAAAGCTCGGATCAAGAGCAAATCCTTAGTCCCCAATGACGAGTTTGAACAAAAAATCATGGAGATAAAGGCATTATAAGCTCCACTGTCGTCTACATTTCATTTATACATTTTTTCTTCGCAACTACGGTTAAGTAGTTGACCTCTAATTTTTTAACTATTCACTACTAGC
>JBGTGG010000085.1:0-9587 GCA_041746855.1 Cyclobacteriaceae bacterium
GCCGCGAACGTAAGTGAAGGCATAGCTTTGCTTAATTCAGTATCACCCGCTTTAAAGAAAGAACCTTCCGATGTAGAGTCAATCCGAAATTCCGGGATGAACGTAAATCCACCCACTTTATAATTTCCTGAAAGGGTGAGTGCAATTACATTTCCATCGCCATTATCGTCCAAACCAAAAATTCCCAGATGGCTATTTTTCACGGAGAAATATTCGGCACGTAATCCAAGCGCAAACTTTTCGGAGAGTGTTACTTTAGGATACAACGCCACCCCCAAGAAGGATGAGCCGTCTGCATCAATGTCTTCAATGTCTCCTGAGATATTCACAATTTCACCGGCTGCTGTCGATTGGTAGGATGCATTTACACCCAAGTAGAAACTTTCAGATAAGTCCCAACCCGCTGTAAAGTCTGCCTGGAAAAGCGTTCCAGCGGATGCATCACCAAAACTATTTACATCTTCATCCAACGTACCGTCTTGATCCCCATAAAGGAAGTTCAAATACATTCCACCAAATCCTAATTGTGCTCCGAGTGTGTAGGTATTCACCGGGTTAAACTCAACAATATCAGTTGGGTTCATGATCGCGAGTTTTGCTGAAACATCACCAAACTCAAAATCTGCCCGAAGGCCCGTATGGCTAAACGGGCCGTATGAAAACATATAGGAAGTTGAATAATTGACATTAACAACTGGCGAGATCACCTCATAACCAAGGAAGGTGTTGAACTGACCCATGTTTAATGTAAACGAAGGAGTGAATTTATAATAGGCATATGCCTGATTGACGATAGCCTGACCGGAGGCGCTGGCAAATACCGCAGACTGCCCACGTGGACCAAACACGACATCGCCAACAAAACCTGCTTTTTCTCCCTGGTAGGAAGCAATCAGGTTCACCATACCAATGCCAAACCCCTTTCTATCTGCAAAGGCAGTGCTGGGTGCATAATAATATCCACCTTCACCATCTTCATAAAAAGCATTTTGTGTTTTAAAGGACGAACGAAAGTAAGTGTCAATAGAGCCGGAAAGTGTAAATGCTTTTGGCTCTTCTTCAACCACAGCAACTTCCACATCCTGTGCGTTTAAAATCGAAAAACTTGAAATAAGAACTACTGTCACGATTATGCTGCGTATTTTTTTAAATTTCATATTTTTGTAATGGTTTTATTAAACTTAAGCTAAGGTTATCCCAGCGGGCCTGCACGCCCCTGGGATGCTTTAGTGAGACTCCAACCCCTGGGGAAGAAATTTCATTTTTGATTCATTCATCTCTTTACATAGGTTGTATTGTTTCTTGATGTTGACTCATATCCAATCCTATCCGCTCCTCATCTGGAGATACGCGAAGACTGGCAATCAAACTTGTTATTTTGTAGATCAGCAATGACCCGCCAAAAGTGAAGGTGGCAACGATTACAAGGGCAATCATGTGGAACTTGAAGGTTTCAAACTCACCGTAAATGAGTCCTACATCTTTGGCGAAAACACCGGTCAACACCATGCCCACAACCCCACCTAATCCATGACAAGGAAAAACATCGAGGGTATCATCTATTGAAGTTCTGTGTTTATAGAATACCGCTAAGTTGCTGACAATCGCTGCAGCAAAACCGATAAAAATACTTTGTCCAATATTCACAAATCCGGCTGCGGGGGTAATGGCCACTAAGCCCACAACTGCTCCGATACATGCATTTACAGCTGTTATTTTTCTTCCGACTAGTGCATCAAACATGACCCACGTTATCATTGCAGAGGCCGTTGCCATATTGGTTGTACCAAACGCCTGCACGGCAATTCCATTTGCTGCCAATGCAGAACCAGCGTTGAATCCAAACCAGCCAAACCAAAGCATTCCTGTTCCGAGAATGATGAACGGGATATTTGCTGGTTGCAATAGTTTGTTCTCCCGTTTTCCAAAAAAGAACGCACCTGCCAAGGCTGCAAAACCTGCAGACATATGTACTACCGTTCCGCCTGCAAAGTCAAGCACTCCCCATTGACGAAGGAATCCTTCCGGATGCCAGGTCCAATGTGCCAAGGGTGCATATATTAAAATGGAGAACAGACACATAAAGATCAGGTACGAGGTAAACTTTACCCGTTCCGCAAAACTGCCAGTAATTAAAGCAGGGGTGATAATTGCAAACTTGAGTTGGAACAATGCGAATATTAAAAAAGGAAAAGTTGGGGCAAGATCCGGATGGGGCGCCAGGCCAACTCCTTTAAAAGCGAAAAATGTTGTGGGGTTTCCAATGATTCCATTCCAGCTTTCTCCAAAAGCAAGGCTGAAACCAACCAGATACCACAACAAGCTAATTACACCCAGGGCGATGAAGCTTTGAAGCATGGTGGAGATTACATTTTTCGTGTTGACCATGCCTCCATAAAAGAAGGAGAGGCCGGGGGTCATAAAAAGTACGAAGGCGGTGGCGACAATCATCCATGCGGTATCGGCTTTATCGATAGAACCGGGTTCTTCAGCAGTGAAATCGGACGGATTGGCAAGGGCAAGGAATTGTAAAATTACCAGGATGGCAAAAATCACGATCCACTTTGTCTTTGGTTTACTCATTATAATTCAGTTATAGTTCAGTATAATTATTTCATAATTTGGTAATGATAGGGTAAAAAACTACCCGTTTTGAAATAATTATTTACGAAAACGTTATAGATAGGGTAAAATATGACCTATATGTATCAAAAAATTGTGAAATTTTTAAAAAATTGATAAAGATCGAAACTGGTATCGTGTCCGGTAGGGATTTGGTAGCGGTAGCTCCGATGGTGGAATACCTGTTTCCTTTATCCATCAAAATCCCTAGCTTCCCGAACACTTGAATTCTATCCTAATGAAAAAAATTGCCACGCTGGTTTTTGTTATTGCTTCAATTGTTTCTTTTGCTCAAAACGAGATAAAGAAAGCCCCGGAAATCAAAGAAGGGGATGGGCCATACACCCAGTTGATCATTCGCGGAATCATGTTGATTGATGGAACGGGTGCACCTCCGGTAGGTCCCGTGGATATCGTGGTAAAGCAAAACAGAATTTCAGAAATCCGCACCGTGGGCTACCCTGGGGTGGAAATTAGTGAAAACCGCAGGCCTAAACTTGAAGCAGGAGGAAAAGAGTTGAACTGTGAAGGCATGTACCTGATGCCCGGTTTCATTGACATGCATGGCCACATCGGTGGGGGACAGGCACCGAATGCTGAGTACGTCTTCAAACTTTGGATGAGCCATGGAATTACCACCGTCCGGGATCCATCAGCTGGCAATGGCTTGGATTGGGTACTCGATCAAAAGGCAAAAAGTGCAAAGAATCAAATTACCGCGCCACGGTTGTTGGCCTACACGGCATTCGGCCAGGGAAGTAAAACGCCTATCGCAACGCCCGAGCAAGCTCGCTTGTGGGTACAGGAAAATGCAAAAAAAGGTGCTGATGGAATAAAATTTTTCGGGGCAGCTCCTGCAATTATGGATGCTGCATTGCGCGAAAACAAAAAATTAGGATTGCGATCCGCTTGTCACCATGCCCAAACGGATGTGGCACGCTGGAATGTATTGAATTCCGCGGAAGCGGGACTTACTTCTATGGAGCATTGGTATGGATTGCCGGAAGCTTTATTTACCGACCGGACGATCCAGGATTTTCCGTTGGATTATAATTATCAAAATGAACAACACCGGTTTGGTGAAGCGGGAAGGTTGTGGAAACAAGCAGCACCTCCTTACTCGGATCATTGGAATAAAGTAATGAACCGTTTGCTTGAACTTGATTTTACGTTGGACCCAACTTTTAATATCTATGAAGCGAGCCGCGATTTGCAACGGGCAAGGCGTGCTGAATGGCATGAAGATTACACGCTTCCAAGTCTTTGGGAATTTTATCAACCCAGTAAAATATCGCACGGATCGTATTGGCATGCATGGGGCACAGAACAAGAAGTACAGTGGAAAGAAAATTATCGGTTGTGGATGACCTTTGTCAATGAATTTAAAAATCGTGGTGGCCGCGTGACAAGTGGATCGGATTCAGGTTTTATATTTCAATTATATGGGTTTGCTTACATCCGCGAATTGGAACTATTACGTGAAGCCGGTTTTCATCCATTGGAAGTAATACGGTCTGCTACATTGTACGGTGCACAGGCATTGGGAATGGAAAAGGAATTGGGATCTGTGGAAATTGGAAAGCTTGCCGACTTTGTAATTGTAGAAGAAAATCCCCTATTGAACCTACAAGTACTCTACGGAACAGGTGCTATTAAATTGACCGATGATAACGAAGTTGTACGTGTAGGGGGCGTTAAATACACAGTAAAGGATGGTATCATCTACGATGCAAAGCAGCTATTGGGAGATGTAAAGAAGATTGTGGACGAAGAAAAGAAGAAAGCCGGCTTTGTGTTAAAGCAGCCCGGAATAAAGTGATATAAGAGGTTGGAATCAAGATTAAGTTAAAGCTGGTGAAATTTTTGATTACCATCAACCACACTTCCTTTATGTGTATCTTGATTGCTTATGAAAATCCCAAAACCGTACAAAGTATTGACAATAGTGCTCACCGTTTTGGTAGTTCTGTTTATTGCGTTAAAAGCTGCCGATTACTTTATCGAACGGTTTTTTGTGAAAAAACTAACGGAACTTATTGACAATAGGCCTGAGGGTTTGTACCAATATTCTTTTGATACACTTGATGTTGATTTGTGGCGGGGTGCGGTTTCACTTACAGGAGTAGGAATTCAACCAAAAGAAAGCTTGGTTGATAGTGTGAACAGCAAAACAAACACTACCCGCACGTATATTCGAACGGACATCAAAAAAATTGAATTGCAAGGAATTAAAATTATTAAGTTTCTGAGAACCGGTGATTTGGAATTGTCTGAACTTCGAATTGAAACCCCACGCTTCAATTATTTTTACAATTCTCAAAAAAGGGATGAGGAAAATATGCCCCCCTTGCAAACAATATTTTCAGCGTCATTTTCGAGTGCTTTGTTAAAGCAACTAACGTTGACAAACGGGGAAGTGCTTTTGCAAAAGGTAAATGAACAAGAACCAGACTTGTCCATTGCCAATATTGAATTAAGTTTGACCGATGCCTATGCAGATACCAGCACAATCAAAAAATTTGCGTTGTTTAAATATGCCGATATTTCCATGACTTCAACCGGTATTTTTGCAAAGATTTCTGAAGAGTACCACGTGGTTTCTGATACGATTTGGTTTGATGTGCAACGCAAGCTCATCCGTATATCAGCTTTTCAGGTACGCCCGCAATTCAACCGTGAAACTTTTGCTGCCCGTTATCCATATCAAAAAAATTGGATGGCATTGACCGTTGACCAAATGAGCCTGGGCCATTTTGATTTTGATCGGTTTAGTTATACAGGCGAGGTACATGTGGGGGAAGTAATGTTGGAAAATCCGAATTTGGCTTTGTATAAAGATAAGACGAAACCAATGCCTCCTTTTGAGAAAAAATTTCTGCCGGCTAGTAATTTAAAGCAGATATCATGGCCAATAACGGTTGACACCACCATTGTGAAAGGAGGAACGGTTACCATCAATGAAAAGAGTAAAATGCGGGCAGAGATTACGGACCTGACCTTCAACCAAATTGAAGCTACGGTTTCCGGTTTTTCAAACAATCCCAGGGTTCAGCGCACAGATCAACATTTAATTGTAAAGGCAACCGGTCGTCCGATGAATGCAGTGCACTCAGCGTTGAATATGGATTTTGATTTGGAAAGCAAAACAGATGAATTTACCGCTACGGGTAGTATGGATGCATTTGAAGCGGCTTCCTTCAATAAAGTGTTCGTACCAGGCTTGGGGATTCGTTTTTTATCAGGTGAAATGGAAGATGTGAAATTTCATTTCAACGGTACGGATACATACAGCAAAGGAACAATTGATCTAAAGTATTCAGATATTAAAATTGAAGTGATGAAGTCAGAGCAACTTGAAAAATCAGGATTTCTTTCGCTGCTGGCGAATACACTTATTAAGAGCAATAATACTCCTGAAAAGGCAAACTATACACAAGGGATTATCGAAAGTCCGAGGGACCAGGCGAAAGGCTTGTTTCCGTTTATCTGGCATTCGCTACGCTCTGGATTGATTTCTACGTTTGTACCTTTTCAAGATTCCAATAACCCCAACAAATCAAAAGATAAAAAATGATTAAGGTTTTCAAAGTCGGGTGCATTTATATCCTTGCCGGATGCTTTTGGATAAGTTGCAATCAACAACCTTCAACATCTGCTGTTTCCGTTGTTCCAATTCCTGTTGCTACCTCCTTGGCGGGAAAAGAATTTTTTGAGCCTGCGCGTTCGGAAAAATCACAGACGAAACTGGATAGTAACGTACAAGTAGCACAGAAGAATTTCGAAACTTCTCCATCGGAGGAAAATTATATCTGGTTGGGAAGAAGGCTGGCGTACTTATCAAAATATAAAGAGGCTATAGAAATTTTTACTGAAGGAAATGAGAAATACCCTGACTCCTATAAACTCTATCGCCATCGCGGCCATCGGTATATATCAACACGAGAATTTGATGAAGCGATTGAGGATTTTAATAAAGCTGTGGTGTTGATGAAGGATGCTCCGTTGGAAATCGAACCGGATGGTCAGCCTAATAAAATCAATGTACCGCTTTCGAATACACAGTTTAATGTGTGGTACCATTTGGGGCTGGCGTATTATTTGAAGTGGGATTTTGAAAATGCTGCACGCGCGTATGAGGAGTGCATGAAGGTTTCAGACAATGACGATTTGATTTGTGCTACTACCGATTGGCTGTATATGACCTATCGTAGATTGGGAGAGAAAGAAAAGGCGGATGCTTTGCTCGAAGCGATTACTGAAGAGATGGAGATTATTGAAAATGATTCCTACTTTGAGCGGTTGATGATGTATAAAGGATCGCGCAATCCTGAAGCGGTTTTAAACATTGGCCCTGACAATCCGGATCCTGATTTGGCATTGGCTACACAAGGCTATGGTGTTGGAAACTGGTATTTATACAATCAGGATACAGTGAAAGCAATAAGCATTTACCAACAAGTTGTTGATGGAAAGCATTTTTCAGCCTTTGGCTTTATTGCTGCTGAGGCAGATTTGTTTTGGTTGGAAAATAAGTAGCATCAGGATTGTAAAATGAGTAATTAATTTATTTCTTTGAGGCATCGACCCCGTTGACGTTATAAATTAATTTATGATCAATAAGAGTATCGCTCTTAGACCAGAGTTTAAGAAGCAAGCTACCAAAGCCGTAGTATCAATAGTTATTTTCATACTTTCTTATGTAGTTTTATTCCTTCTCACAATTGGGCTTACCATTTTGTGTGTTTGGGGTGCAATCGCTCTTATTCAATTATTTCCCGGATTAATTACTCTGGCATTGGGGGTTGGGCTAGCAAGCCTGGGAGTTCTCGTATTAATTTTCCTGTTGAAGTTCACCGTGAAGTCAACCACAACTGATCGGGCAGGGTTCTTTGAGATAGATGAAAAAAAAGAGCCCAAACTTTTTGCTTTAATTTCTGAAATTGTCGGGGAGGTGGGTACGGCTAAGCCAAAAAAAGTCTTTCTTTCAGGAGATGTTAATGCTGGTGTTTTTTATGACTCAAGCTTTTGGAGTATGATATTTCCTGTTAGAAAAAACCTTCAAATAGGTTTAGGACTCATCAACTCCGTTACCACGAGCGAATTGAAGTCAATCCTGGCGCATGAATTTGGTCATTTTTCTCAGCGAAGCATGCGCGTTGGAAGTTATGTATACAATGCCAACAAGGTTATTCATAATATGTTGTATGATAATGATTCTTACGACAGGCTTATTCAAAAGTGGGGAAATATTAGTGGCTATTTTTCGCCTTTTGTCGCCATAGCTGAAGCCATCATTGAAGCAATAAAATCCATTTTACAAAGCCTATATGACAATTTGAATGGAAGTTATTTTGCTTTGTCACGTGAAATGGAATTTCATGCAGATGAAGTTGCTGTCAATATAACGGGTAGTAATCCTTTAAAGACTTCCTTGCTCCGCCTTTCTTTATCTGAATTTTCTTTTAATATGGTATTGTCCTTTTATGAGGCAAACCTAAAGAAAGGCCTAAGAAGTGAGAATGTTTTTGCTGAGCAATCTTTTGTTATAGCATTCTTTGCCGGAAAATCAAAGCTTGAATTTGAGCACGGTCTTCCGGTTGTGAATTTGGAAGATATCACTAAATACAGCAAGTCCAAATTAGAAATAGTGGATCAATGGGCTTCCCATCCTAGTATTGAAGATCGAATTGAAAGAATGGAGGTGTTAGGTATCAACAAAAATGATGGTTTAAATCAACCAGCAAATAGTTTATTATCTGCTGCCGATAGTATTCAAAAGGAAATCACGAAGCACTTTTTTGAGCGAATCGAATCGACTGGGGAAACAGTAATGTATTCGTTGGAGGATTTTCGAACAGCTTTTCTTGCGGAGGCTGAGATGAATACTTTTGCTGATGTTTATAATGGCTATTATGATAATTGGAGTATTAAATGCTTCGAAATAGCTGCAGCAAAGCCCTCCGAGAATCAGCTATCACCTAAATTTTTGTTTTCGAATGAAAAAATTGATTTGATATATAATTCAATATCGATTCAGAATGATATCAACTTGCTTGGTCAAATTAAATACGGAAAGCAGATTCGTTCTTTTGATTACGATGGTGTTAAGTATGGAAAAAGGGATGTTAAAGAAGTAATAACAAAGTTGACAAAAGAGCTTAACCATGTGAATGAAATGATTAAGCAAAATGATGTTGATATATATTGCTATTTCAAATCAATCGACAGAGACCATCAGCTTGATAAACTATACACCACGTGGTTTGAATTTGATGAAAAGTATGACTATTGGTTTTCTGTGTACACGAGTGTTTCCCAGGACTTAGCATTTCTTGGAGCAACAACACCGTACCAGCAGATTAATTCTAATTTCAATAATATTAAAAGAAATTCAGAGAGAAAACTAAGAGAAAACTTAGCCGCAATGTTGGAGGATTCAAATTATCAAAATGATATGAATGAAGATGTAAGAAAGGACATAGAGCACTATCTATCTAAAGACTGGAATTATTTTGATAGTGTTAACTACATTGAAGCTAACCTTCAGTTGTTATTTACAGCCATAAATCATTACATCACCTTATTATCCAGCCGCCAATTCTTAGTTAAGAAATCACTCTTGGATTACCAACATGGATTGATTGCTGTGAAAGCAACACAGGTATAAGCTTTAGCGGTTGTTGGTGGGGTTTGTTTTCCCGATCCAACCCAGATGCGTATTGTGAAAACTATCGGGATATTTTAATCCGTAGCCGAATACACGATCGAAAGAACTATGGCCGAGCAGCAGCAACCCGACAAACATCAGCTGCTGGTTGCTAATAAAAATTCCCGCAAGATAGAATCCGACCGCGATTCCTTTGTGATGAAAGAGGTTGTACAGAATAGCGCCAACCCGCGAGTTGAATAGATATCCGACCATTCCAATGTCCGGAACAAGAAAGAATACCCAATACCACCACCAC
>JBGTGG010000086.1:0-2192 GCA_041746855.1 Cyclobacteriaceae bacterium
GTTGTGGGGATCATGGGTGATCAAGGGCACGCACGAAAACATTTATTTCAGCGGTGATAGCGGTTACGGACCACACTTTAAAGAAATCGGTGAAAAGTACGGTCCTTTTGATTTTGCCATGTTGGAGTGCGGACAATACAACGAGCGTTGGAAAAGTATCCACATGATGCCGGAAGAAACTGCGCAAGCTGCCATGGATATAAATGCAAAAGTATTTATGCCGATTCATTGGGGCGCGTTCACATTGGCATTGCATTCCTGGACCGATCCTGTGGAACGCGTGACCAAAAAAGCAAATGAATTGGGGATGCCGATATTGGTTCCAATTATTGGATCTTCTATCCAATTGGATGCATTACCAACCCATACAAATAACTGGTGGGTGAAGCCTGTCGTTAAGTAACCTATTCTAATTCAACATTCGAAACCGGACCAACAAAGTATCAAGGCTTTCTGAAGCGTTATCTGATTTGATTAATATTTGAGAAACTTCTCCTATTGGCTGATTGGGATAGCCATGATCACGCAAATAATGTGTGAGCTTTAGCACCATAAACCCATCCATCCATTGCCAATAACGTTTTAGAAATGTTACCTGTGAATTGGATTGATTACATATTTCCTGAACGTGTTTTGTAAATTGATTTTCAATCAAAAAATCCTGAAGGGTTTTATCAAACAAACCAATTTCCACTTCCTCTTGAAAATATTTTGTGGTTGCTTCAAAAAAAGGTTTTAATACCTCGTAAATTTTTAAGTTATAGGTCTGCACTTCTTGCCGATCAGTAACCCATTCCGACTGCGCTCTGCCCGTCCCGAACGGTACGCGATCGGAAACGCGACAGGATGGATAAACCGTTGCATCCGATATATCTTTCCATCCACCATGCGGAACCAGCTTATGTAAAAAATAAAAGTCTTCGCCTGCTTTGCGTTTGTTCATCCCTCCTGCTTTTGCATAGGATGATGCGCGAACAGCCATACACGAACCAACCGTATGAATAGCGTTTGGATAGCTTGCCTGACGCAGTCCTTCAATGTAACAGCGTAAATGAAGTTCATACTGAATAATTCCCTTCCGCAATAGTGGATCCGGTTCGTTTTCAAATTCATGTTCAAAATGAAAATGACCAACCTTAATAGCGTTGTCGTGGAAAGCTTCCTCTGCGGCACAGAGATAAGTTTTAGAAACTGTGCAATCCGCATCAAGACAAATAATCGGGCCATCCATTTCCAAATCAGCCCAACGCTGAAGTGCTTCATCCATTCCAATTTTTCGGGCATAACCCGCACCTGCATCCCTTTTAGGGATTGATTCTTCACGAATAATATGCGTGGTAATAAAATTCGGCTGTTCGCTTTTTATCCAGGTATTAATCTGATCAATACAAGTTGAGTTGATGGCCAAAATTTCTTCATCTGAATTTTCCGGTGCATTAACAGTGATAATCACTTCTACTTTACCGGATGGTGGCTTACAAGCCGCCAGCGAGTGTAGAGTTCCGAGTATGTTCGGCTCCTTAAAAGCCGGGATCGCAATAATCAAGCAGGTCTCACGCTTTGGAACTTCCCGTAAATAGCGCGGTGCCACCCGGAAACGCTTCAAATATATTTCTACTATTTGCTTAATCATTTCAATCAATCCTATGGGATCAAAATTACCTGCTTATTTTTACCAATTCATAAATTCTTTGTTGATGAAGTACGCAATCGATCTAAAAGTAAACTCCTCACAAGCATGGCTGGATGCTGTGATGGCTAATTTTAACACCTTCCTTCAGGATCATGCCGATTGTGAACGAAAAGCTTCAGCGATGGCGACTTCTATGATTGCCAAATATCCAGATCGCGAATTGATCATTCCGGAAATGATCGAAACGGCTATTGAGGAACTGGAGCACTTTCAACAGGTATTCGCACTCATGCAAAAACGTGGAGTTCCCCTACACACGGAAATGAAGGAAGACCCCTATATGAAACAACTTTTGCCGCTTACGCAAGGAGGAACGAATGAAACTCGCTTTCTTTCGAGGCTTTTGCTAGGATCAATCGTAGAAATGCGTGGCTTTGAACGCTTTAAAATGATTGCCGATCATCTGGATGATCCTGAGATGAAAACCTTTTATAAAGAACTCTGGACCTCAGAAGCTAAACACGGCAATATATTCGTGAAACTTGCGCTCCATTATTTT
>JBGTGG010000087.1:0-7136 GCA_041746855.1 Cyclobacteriaceae bacterium
TAAATTGGTCTCTAGAAGGCATTGAGTTTTTGGAGATGAGCGTAATTGCTGATTCGATAACTTTTTTTAAAGAGGAAAATTCCCCTGGTTTGCGAATGTAAAAATTAGCACCCCGTGCATAGAGTTGATCTACCACTGCCGTATCCAGAGAAGTGGAAAAAATAATGATCGGGAGTTTTTGTAATCCATCCATTAGTTTTATTTCTGACAAACACTCTAACCCTGATTTGCGTGGCATGTTTAAATCAAGAAAAAGTGCATCGGGTAAATGGAAGGTTTCTTTTAAGAAATCCATAAGCTCAACACCATCATTAACAGTTGATAGGGTAGTGCTAAACGGCAGATCTTCAAGTGCTTCCTTCAAGAAAAGACAATCATCCATATCATCATCTGCGAGTAGAAGTGCGTGCATTCTATAAAAATAAAAT
Source organism: Cyclobacteriaceae bacterium (assembly GCA_041746855.1). Lineage (GTDB taxonomy): Bacteria > Bacteroidota > Bacteroidia > Cytophagales > Cyclobacteriaceae > JBGTGG01. Next base: position 429 of record JBGTGG010000087.1, read on the forward strand.
AAATACTTCATTTTATTAAAGTGTCCCTCCGGGTTTTTAAGTGGTTGATTATAAGCGACCTAAAAACGTGGAAGTATTTCCACATATATTCACAAAAAATTTCACGAAAACCGATGCAGTTTTTTCTACAGGTGTAGAATTGTTTGTTGCACTCGTTGGACAGTGTAGGGTTTCTAAATGATCCAATATCTATTCAAAACATAAGTATTGTGTTTGGCATTGTTTTTCGATTATACTCATTAGAATTTTAACAAAGGGGTGTTTAATTAAAGTTAAACTGAGATTAAACTCTTAGCGCCTGAACCAGATAATTCTGGCGTAGGTATTGTTAAAATTTCAGGAGGGGCTCGAAAGAGCCCCTTACTTTTGGAAAAGCGTTGAGTCATATTGATAAAAAATTATCGAATAAGAATAGATCATATGAAGGTAGTAGGGAAGTGGCATGGCATTGATGTGATCTTTAAGAATAAGTATTTATGAATAATCAATAGCCGCAGCTTCAATGGAAGAATTATTAACTACCGATGCTTTAGTGAGCTTGCTCACACTTTCCTTTCTGGAGATTGTATTAGGAATAGACAATATTGTATTTATCTCAATCGTGGCGGCCCGTATGCCACTTGAACAGCAAAAAAAAGTGCGTGTGTTGGGGCTCACCCTCGCACTGGTAGGGCGGCTCGTCTTATTGCTTGCGATCAGTTGGGTAATTGGATTGAACAAACCAGTAATCACGATCAATGACTTTGCTTTGAGCTTCCGCGATATAATCCTGATTGTCGGGGGTATGTTTTTGGTAGCGAAAAGTACGTCCGAAATTCACCAAAAAATTCAACCTGGTGAAGAGGATTCCAGCAAAGATAAAAAAGCACTTACATTGAGGGGAGCAATCATACAGATCATTATTCTTGACCTCGTATTTTCCCTTGACTCTATTATTACTGCTGTTGGCCTGGTTGACAACGTGGTGATTATTGTAGTGGCCATCGTGATTGCCATGGGCGTAATGCTTACTTTTGCCAGAAGAATTAGTGAGTTTATCCATAAGAACCCTGCCATGAAATTACTAGCCTTATCCTTTCTTTTGATGATTGGGTCGATACTCATTATTGAAGGTTTTCATGTGCATGTTCCCAAAGGATACATTTACTTTTCAATGGCGTTTGCAGTGATCATTGAATTGATCAATATAAAAATCAGAAAGAAGAATCCCATGGCCATTCACTAGCATAATTCGGGATACTTCGCACACTCATAAAAAGGCCATAATAAAAAACTTAGAGGTGCAGGCAAGAGTAAATTTATTCTTGTCAGGTTCAGTGTCCGTTTTAAAGCAAGAGAAATAAATCTACTATATTCGAACTCATCTTTTTCAAATTATTTAGGGTTCCGTACAATTAACAATAGCTTTTCAGTTCTCGCTTAAAATCGTTGGAAGGGATGGTTACGTTTAAAATTCATCAATTTAAAATCATTATAAATTAACTTCCTAAAATACTTTGGAAGTGTGAGAGCTTCTTGACATTTTGCCAGCTGATTTTTTTCAAAGGTATTTGTTTTCCATTATGATTAAAGCTTCAGCACGCATTACTACCTGCATCATTTTGTTTTTTGTTATGAACTTATCTGGATGTCATGGTTCAGAACCTGTTCCGGCTATTGGTGATGATGCAACAACGCCTGATCAATACGCCAGTATTGGGTTAGTTGGTTCGAAGGATGACGTAACCACTCAAACGATGGGTGGGACGGTGTTGATGGGTGGAGGCACCGATGTAGACAATGCTATTCGTTGGATGATTGAGCGCTCTGGTGGTGGCGACTTTGTAGTGATTCGTGCAACCGGATCGACTGGTTATAATAACTACATTATGGAATTAGGTGAAGTAAACTCTGTAGAAACTTTACTTATTAATTCACGCGAAAAAGCAGAACGCAAAGCGGTTGGTGATCGTATTCGGGAAGCTGAAGCGGTGTTTATTGCTGGGGGAGATCAATGGAATTATGTATCGTACTGGAAAGACTCGGAAGTATCGGATGCACTTAGGTATCTTATTGAAGAAAAGAAAGTACCCATAGGTGGCACAAGTGCAGGGTGTGCCATTTTAAGTGAATTGATTTTTGATGCAGAAAATGGTTCTGTTATCTCGGAAGAAGCTTTGGCAAATCCGTATCGAGATTTGGTAAGCCTTTCAAAAAGTTTTATATCACTCCCTTATTTAGAAAACACAGTTGCCGACCAACATTATTCACAACGTGACCGACTCGGCAGGCATGTAGCTTTTATGGCTCGACTGTCGATTGATTTCTCGATTACAAACCCCAAGGGTATTGGTGTCGATGAGCGCACAGCTGTATGTATTGATGATGAGGGAAATGCCACCGTCTTTGGTGGGGGCCATGCCTACTTTTTAATTGGTAATGGTCCTGCCCCAGAAATCATTGAGGCTGGTTCACCCCTCACCTGGAATGCTAATGAATCGGCCGTACGGGCTTATATTTTCCAAGGTGCTGTATCGGGCAGAGAAGTATTTAACTTAGAAATCTGGCCTACTACTTCGCCTCAGGAATTTTGGTTTGTAGAGAACGGGACCTTTACCCGAAGACAACCTTAGTAATACTTCATCCAACCTTATTCCATCCCAATCCAAACCATGCAAAGTCTTAACCTGATCCAGCGGATCCAATTTATTTCTTGAAATTCCAGCGCTCACCGTTCTCCCATTCCGATTGGGAATTTCCATAAGCACTATTTCCATCATTGTCTTTTAAAAGCCGGGCCAAATGCAGGAGGTTATACGTCATAAAGGTTGTAACACGATTCGTGAAGTCACTTTCTTTTCCACCGGACTCTTCGTCTAAATAACTGGGGCCGGGGCCTACTTCACCAATCCATCCACAATCTACTTGCGGTGGAATACTGTATCTGATATGCTGGAGCGAATACAAGATTTATGCTGGAGCGAATACAAGATTCCTTGCGCACAATGCTTTATTCCATCTTCATTGCCGGTAATGATGCAGCCACCCACTTTTCCATAATAAATGTATTGTCTTTGCTGTTTTGCTTTGAAGCTCATCGCATACTATCGTTCGATAAGCTTTGAAGCAACTGAAGATTTTTCACCAAGCCATATAGGAGTTCCAATGACCAGGATGTCGGCAGCTAAAACTTTTTTATATAATGTCGGCCACTCATCTTTTTCCCCTTCTTTTCTCATATCCGGTTTGATCCCGAAGGCTACGTCATAATCAACAAAACGGATAACTTCAACAAAAATACTAGCGGTTGATTTTAGAGGGATTGCAAAGTGCGAGCAAATCCGAAACCTTGCTGCGCAAGCCATCAAAAGTGGTAGGTTTTCTAAAAAATCCATCGATGTGGATTTTGTAGCGATCAGTCATTATCTGGTTTAGATCGCAGGTGCTATAGAGAAACAGTTTTATGGAATCATAATCCGGGTTTTCACGTACAGCTTGAATGAATTCCGCTCCATTTAATAATGGCATATTGAAATCAACAACAATAATGTCTGGCACGAGGGCTCGTGAATCCAAAATGCTTAAAGCTTCCATTGCACTTACCGTACTTTTGTAATTCACTGACTTGTCCATGTCTTCAACTGCTTCTTTAAACAAGTCAATATCATCAATGTCATCATCAACTACTAAGATAGTTATGCTCATATGACAACGAATTTAACGTAAAGTACCGCATATTTTTAAACAATAAAAACTTCAATGGATAAACTAGCGAAAGTGGAAAATAATTCCACAATGAATAAGTTGTCAGCAAACACAAAATTAAAGCAAAGATCATTACCTATTGTGGCAATCGATGCTTCTCTGGGTTGGTTGGAAGGAAGTTCATGAAGAATTCTTTCCACTTTGCTCAACAGGTTTGATGATTTTATTTTACAGTAAAGTGAAAATTAAAGCAAGGTATATTCTACAATATGGTTGATTCATGAATACTGGCATTCTTTATACGCTTTCCTTTCCACAGGCACATCATTTGTATGAATGGTTACAACACTAAATAAAAATCATGTTGAATTTTAAATCTTGGAAATTTATGAAAATGGAAAAATGGAGAGCGATGTTAATGGCAATAGTTGTTATAGCAAGTAGTGCAGTGATGGTAAGTTGTGATGATGATGACGATGATGATCCGATTGCCGAAAGGACCTACACCATCAGTGGTGATGCTGCCGGTGGGCAGGTTGTACCACCCGTGGAAGGAACAGGCTCCGGAACTATATCAGGTACTTATAATGCCACTACGCGTCAACTGTCGTATACCAATACATGGAACGGTTTGACAGGGGCACCAACAGGAGGGGGTTTCTACCATGGAGCAACGGGCGTTAACGGAACGGCTGTAGGTACGCCATGGACGTTTGATGGAACCGCCACTGAAACGGGTACTAACTCGGGAACCATGACATTGACAGAGGCGCAAGCAGATCAATTATTGGCAGGGGATTGGTATTATGGATATAATACGGCCACCAATACGAATGGTGAAGTACGTGGTCAGATTACGGCAACCGAAGTCGATTAAAATCGAATAAACTTCGCGTTGTGTTGGAAGGTATAGATTGTTGCTTTAATCTATACATCTGATAATAATTGATTTATTATTGGAACTTCTTAAGAGGTAAACTTCTTGGGAGATTGTAAAGGATGGCCTTCGTGAATTGTTTTCAATTCCGGAAGCTATCCTTTCTTTTTTTGAATTGAATTATGGAGCTAAGGCATTTTAACGCCACGCTTCCTTTCGTCCTCACAGGTTTCACTTCAAATAGTAATAGTTAAGAATTCAAATAGGAGTGCAATGAATGTTTTTGATTATCCCAAACGGTTACCCGGAATTTATGGTACCATTTTTTTTAGCAATGGTGGTTTATTTTTTATTACTACAACTATTAGGGTTGCTTGAAATAAAGTGGTTAAGGTTATTGAACGTTTTTATTTTCATAGCGGGAGTATACTATGCACTGAAACAGTACGACAGAACACACGAGGAATTAATAACCTATTTTAAAGCCTTGGCGGATTGGCATAGCCGCCTCTTTTATTGGCATATCAACATTTACGCTTTTCATGTTTGTCTACATTTTGTTGCAGCCCGGTTTTCTTAGTAAAGTTGACGACCCCGTAATGGGGAAAGATATCGATGTATTCATTGCCACATTCTCCGCGTGGGTGCAGGGAACATTTGCCGGGATTTTCGCCACATTTTTGGTGGTGCATGGAAGGCCCACACGCAGGGAATAGTTTTCCGGGTAACCAGGTCGCGCTGAACTTTGAGCACTAATTTCTGAAAAAGCTCTGGTATTATCCTCCAAAGAGGAGCTTCTTTGGTATTTCAATCGTTTGCATAACCTTCACTCACCGTTCATGTATTCACACCAATAATTGGCTAAATTTTTCTATGTTTGGTCAAAATTGAAAAGCATGATGCAATCGGGTGAAGCAGACAACAATAAAATCAAGTATGATGCAATTGTAGTGGGTACAGGTATCAGTGGTGGTTGGGCAGCAAAAGAATTATGTGAAAATGGATTGAAGACGTTGGTACTGGAGCGTGGACCGCTTGTTAAGCATCCAAATTATCCTACATCAACAAAGGCACCGTGGGAATTGCCCAATGCCGACCGTCCAACACAAGAGGACCTTACTCAACAACCCAAGCAAGCACGTACCGGCTATACCGTAAAGCCCTCTAGCAAACATTGGTTTGTTAACGATTTAGAAAATCCTTATACAGAAATACAACGCTTTGATTGGATGCGTGGCTACCACCTTGGAGGTCGCTCGATCACATGGGGCCGCCAAAGCTACCGCTGGAGTCCGATGGATTTTGAATCGAATGCCAAAGATGGATACGGTGTCGATTGGCCCGTTCGGTATGATGATATCGCACCCTGGTATGATTATGTTGAATCATACATTGGTGTAAGTGGACAAAATGAAGGTATTCCTCAATTACCGGATGGAAAATTTTTACCACCGATGGAATTGAATTGCGTTGAAGAAGTTTTAAAGAGCTCCATCTCCGATAAATTTACTGATCGCCTATTGACCATTGGTCGCGTGGCGCACGCTACAGCAGTATTGCAAGATAAAGGAAGAGGCACCTGCCAGTATCGAAACATGTGTATCCGTGGTTGTCCGTATGGCGGATATTTTAGCAGCAACTCTTCAACGTTGCCCGCTGCTGAAAAAACGGGAAACATGACCTTGCGTGCCAACTCCATTGTGCATGAAATTATTTATGATGAGGCAACACAAAAGGCCAAAGGTGTTCGCGTACGCGATGCAGAAACAGGAGAGGAGCATGAATTTTTTAGCCGGATAGTTTTCCTTTGCGCATCAACATTTGGTTCTACTTTTATTATGATGAATTCCAAGTCGGATCGTTTTCCAAATGGATTTGGAAACGACAGCGATCAACTTGGTCGTAATATCATGGACCACCATCTTAGTGTAGGTGCAAGTGCGGGCGTTGAAGGTTTTGAAGACAAGTATTATTCCGGAAGAAGGCCGAACGGATTTTATATTCCGCGCTATCGCAATGTAGGGAGTGACAAACGCGATTACTTGCGTGGATTTGGTTATCAAGGTGGTGGTAGTAGACAAGGCTGGCAGAACTTAGTGAAAGAACTTTCCATTGGCGCAGATCTAAAAGAAGCCGTTACAACACCT
>JBGTGG010000088.1:0-10280 GCA_041746855.1 Cyclobacteriaceae bacterium
CAAAGAAAAAATTCCGGTGTGGATTGCCGATTATGTATTGGCGGGATATGGAACCGGAGCGGTGATGGCTGTACCCGGACATGATGAACGCGACCATCGGTTTGCCAAACAATTTGGTTTGCCAATTGTGCAAGTTGTAGATGGGCCGGATATTCAGGAAGAAGCATTTGTAAGTTGGGATGCGAAAATTGTGAACTCCGATTTCATGAATGGCATGACAGTCCAGAAAGCAATTCTTGCTGGTATTCAAAAAGTAGAAGAATGGGGAATCGGAAAAGGGAAAACGAATTACCGTATTCGTGATGCCATCTTCGGCAGACAACGGTATTGGGGTGAACCCTTCCCTGTATATTTTGAAAATGGCTTACCAAAGTTGGTAGCACAGGAACACCTTCCGATTGTGTTGCCAAAAGTGGATGCTTACAAACCTACCGAAACAGGTGAGCCTCCATTGGGTAGAGCAAAAAATTGGGGCTACTCAAAAACGCAAGGCGGTATTCAGGAAGAAACCAAGGAGACAACCTATCCTTTCGAATTGACAACTATGCCGGGATGGGCAGGCAGCAGCTGGTATTGGTTCCGTTATATGGATGCAAAAAACGAAAATGAATTTTGTAGTAAAGAAAACGAACAATACTGGAAAGACGTTGATTTATATTTAGGTGGATCCGAACATGCTACCGGACATTTGTTGTATTCACGTTTCTGGTGCAAGGCATTGAAAGATTTGGGATTTGTAGAAGCCGATGAGCCGTTTAAGAAGTTGATCAATCAGGGGCATATACAAGGGGTAAGTGCTTTTGCTTATGGATTTGGTGTCGGAATTAGTATTAAAAATGGAGAAGCCATTTCTCAAGCTGTTAATAAAGGTGCCAAACTCCTAAAAAAACACATCATCCCTAAGCAATCTTATGATAAAGCGATAAAAGGTGAATATGATTCAATCGTTCAGAAAATAATAGATGCCAGGATTAACGAGTTAAGCAGTTATGGTTTGAACGTTTCTTTAGACAAAGAACTCACAACCTTTATACCCTTTAATGTTGATGTTGACTTCGTCAATCCCACTACGAACGAACTCAATATTTTAGAGTTTGAGAAAAGTCCTAGATATATTGGATTAGGTATTGATGAAATAATCTTAGAAAACAACAAATATTTCTGTGGCAGAGAAATTGAAAAAATGTCTAAGTCTAAGTACAATGTTGTTAACCCAGACGACATCGTTGAAAAATACGGAGCCGATACGCTTCGCATGTATGAAATGTTTTTAGGTCCGTTGGAGCAATCCAAACCGTGGAACACAAACGGAATTGATGGCGTGTATAAATTCATTCGTAAATTCTGGAACCTCTTTCATGATGGCACTGGAAACTTTTCAGTGTCGGATGCAGAACCTACACGTGATGAATTAAAAATTCTTCATAAGACCTTAAAGAAAATTGAAGAAGACATCGCGAACTTCTCTTTCAATACCTCGGTGAGTGAATTTATGATTTGTACCAATGCCTTAGGTGGATTGAAATGTAACAAGCGTGCGATCTTAGAGCCGCTAGTAATTGCCCTCTCCCCTTTTGCTCCCCATGTTGCAGAAGAGTTGTGGGAATTGTTGGGACACACGACCACCATCTCGAAAGCAACCTATCCAACGGTAGATGAACAATACCTAACCGAGAACACGTTTGAATATCCGATTTCGGTAAACGGAAAAGTGCGCGCCAAAATGAGCTTCGCATTGGACATGCCAAAAGACGATATCGAAAAGCAAGTACTCGCTGCCGAAACCATCCAAAAATGGACAGAAGGAAAAACTCCGAAAAAGGTGATTATTGTTCAGGGCAAGATTGTGAATTTGGTGGTGTAAGAGCGGATATATGTACTTTAGCTCAAGGAACTTCTTAATCAAATGAGCTTGGCTTCCAATAACACACTAAAAATACTTCTGGGAATAATATCCCTGGTAATCCTATTTCATATTTGCATACTCCTCAAGATAATTCCTTACAACATCGCGTGGGGTGGCAGACTTACAAACGACAATGAAATGTACGTCTTTGAAACTATTTCAATACTCATAAATCTATTTTTATTGTGGATTTTATTAATGAAAGGAAATCTGGTGAAATTCAAGTTTTCCATTAAAACAGTTACTATAATTTTATGGATTTTCTTTGGACTGTTTGTTCTCAATACAATCGGAAACATTCTTGCAAAAACAAATTTTGAAAAATTCTTCGCGGTGTTAACAGCAGTATTGGCAATCCTAGTTTGGAAAACCATCAAACAGAAAAAAAGCGTAGTGCTTTAAACACGCTACTCCTTATACACACAGAAAGTTAGGGAGCATTTTAAAATATGAAACGAATTCTAGTAACAGGAGCCACTGGAAATATTGGCGTTGAAGTAATCCGATATTTAACAGCATCAAATGCTGACGCTGAAGTTATTGGTGCCGTTCGAAACGTTGAAGAAGTCAAAAATAAATTTCCCCACAAATCCCTCCTGTCGTTTAGAGCGTTTGATTTTGAGAAAAGTGACACATTCCAAAACGCATTCCAGGGAATCGATATTTTATTTCTGCTTCGGCCACCCCATATATCCGCAGTTGAAAAAACCTTTCGACCTTTACTGAATTCGGCTAAAGAGAGCGGAATACAGAACGTTGTTTTCCTCTCCGTACAGGGAGCTGAGAAAAGTAAGGTGATCCCCCATAACAAAATTGAAATGTTAATTCAGGAACTTGGATTCAACTATATCTTCGTTAGGCCAAGCTATTTTATGCAAAACCTAACAACCACCTTGCTTCCCGAAATTATAAATCACAAAACCATTACGCTGCCCTCCGGTAACGCAAAATTCAATTGGATTGATACTAAAAATATTGGCGAAGCTTCTGCTCAATTGATAATACACTTTGAAAAATATCAGAACAAAAAGTTTGAAATAACGGGTACCGAAAACAAAAATTTTCAAGAAGTTTCTCAAATCATTTCAGAAGTTACGGGAAAAACAATCCGCTATAAAAGTATCAATCCTATTAGCTTTTATTTTAAAAAGAAGAAGGAAGGAATGGAAAGTGGCTTTGCGTTGGTCATGACCATCCTGCACTTTTTACCAAGATTTCAAAATGAACCAGAGATTTCAAATAATTTTGAAAAACTGACAGAAAAGAAGCCCACTACACTACGAGAATTCATTGAAAGGGAAAAAGAAAAAATAAGGACACCCACAAACCATAAAATGTAGTCCTAGTTCTATTTGTTTATTTAAAAAAATCAAAAAACTTACTAGATTAGGTGTAAAGATACAGCACGTGTATATGTCACTAGTGGCACGTACACGGTTGTTCACGTGTATTTTACATAAACAGAATGAGACTGAATTTAACAATAGCTATTTTACTAACCGGGCAAGCACTGTTTGGTCAAAACAATTACCAAAGCCTGCTAGATAACAAAAATTTTAAATGGGTTACAGACAGCTCATTCCAGGAATTGACCCTTTATTATCAGGCTGACAGTTGGGCTGATAAGAATATTGAAACAATTAGACAAAGGGTGGTAAGTCATTTCAATTCAGTAAAAACCTTTCTTGATATTAAATCGTACGATAAGAAAATTCACGTATTCATTGTAGTGTCACGTGAGCAAATGAAATTACTGCTGGGTCACGAAACTAATGGTGCTGCTTTTTATAAAACGAACACGGTGACGGGCATAGCTTCGGAGAAAAGGAACAGCATATACTCAAACCATGAATTGTTTCATGCTATTGCAATGAACCTATGGGGAGTTCCTGATACTTGGATAAACGAAGGAATGGCAGTGTACTCCGACAATCAATGGCATGGTCACGACCTCTATCAATTAACAAAGTACCTTATTGATACCAATAGATACGTTTCCTTGGAAAAATTAGTGAAGGACTTTAGAAAAGCAGATGATCTAGTCTCCTATCCTTTGGCAGGAAGTTTTGTCAAATACGTAGATGAAACGTACGGTCGCGAGACCTTGATTAAAATCTGGAAGCGTAAAACAAAGAACTTAAAAAAGCTGACAGGAAAGACCCTTCAAGAACTAGAAGTGGACTGGTTGACAAAAATTAAAACAATTCAATATGAGGAAATTAAATATTGAAGTAGTCCTTTCGCAGGAAAAATACCTGTTGCAACAATAAATTAAGATGAGGTGGTTGTATTATATTCTGGTCACAATATTTTTTACCCATCCGGTTTTTAGCCAAACGGAATCAGGCTTACTTACACCCGATGGTGCATGGTGTTGGTTTTCTGATCCGCGTGCAATCGCTGTTGATCAATACATCGTGGCAGGCTGGGTAAAATCAGATGGAACTATTGAAGTCGCGAGGTTTGATCTTGAATCAAAACGTATTCAAACCAGCGAATTGTATCACCAGCTTGAAAAAGATGATCACAACAACCCGGGACTAGTAGTAACCCAAAGCGGTAAACTTCTGGCGCTGTATACCCGCCATAGCAGAGAAGACTTGTTTATGAATGAGTCGATAAAAGGGAATGGTGATTTTACTTTTTCTGAAGCGCAAAGCATCCACCCCATCGACTCAGCAGAGTTTATAAAATTCCCAAGAAAAACAATGACGTACGCTAATCCGATCCGGCTGGCAGCGGAAGATTCCAAACTCTACTGCTTTGGTCGTTGGACGGGATTTAAACCGAACTTGATGACATCGACAGATGAAGGAAATACCTGGTCAAAGGCAAAGGTTTTCATTACCAACTATCCCTTTGATAATAACAACAGGCCTTATGTAAAATATTTCTCTGATGGAAATTCAAAAATCCACATCACATTTACGGATGGCCATCCCCGAAATGAACCCAATAACTCTGTATATTATGCTTATTATGAAGGAGGCGCATTTCGCAAAGCGGACGGAACAAAAATAACTGACCTTTCATCCATTCCCTTTGAACCCAAGGAGGCATCCACCCTTTATAAATCAAATGAAAAAGAAGGGCGTGCATGGATTGCTGATATCGGTCAAACAAAAGATGGAAACCCTGCCATCTTATATACCCGAAGTCCAACCGAGTTAAACCATGAGTATTGGTATGCCGTGTATCACCGAAACAAATGGATCAATTATAAAATATGTGATTCAGGAAAATGGTTTCCGCACACTCCTGAAGGAGAAAAAGAAAGAGAGCCGCATTATTTTGGTGGCATGACTATCCATCCGGACAATAGTAATGTCGTTTACCTCTCCAGGAAAATCAAAGGTGTTTTTGAAATTGAACGTTGGGAGACAAATGATTTTGGCAAGTCATGGAAAAAAGAAGCGATCACAAAAAACTCAACCCATGATAATGTTCGGCCATTTGTTCCAAGAGGTTTAGAAGCAGATCAAAAAGAAATCGTTTTATGGATGGAGAACAAAAAGTATATTCATTATACCGATTATGAATCGAGTATTCATTATTCGATTCGAGAGAAATAATGGTTTGTTTTCATTATTGATTCAGCAACGATTATCCAAAACTGATTTCAATAGCTCAATCCACCTAGATTTCAAGCTCATTATTCTTCAATTTTGAGCTGGAAAAGTGTTCAAGGTGAGCTTTAAGTATAACCTCTCGGTTCTCCATCAGGGTCTTTACCATTCAAATAATGGCGTCAAAAACTAATACGATAAGTAGCTATCTTGCCGGCTGAGAAACTTTACAATGGCAGAAAACCCCCAGCGACAACAACAGGCAAAAGTTTTACGGATCTTTAGAAAGATACACCGGACAACCGGTGCACTTCTCTTTATATTTTTCCTTTTTATTTCCGTAACCGGGCTTTTATTGGGATGGAAAAAACACAGTGGTGGAATTATCTTGCCAAAATCCGCAACCGGCATTTCTACTGACCTCAAAGACTGGCTCCCGCTGGATAGCTTGTATAAAAATGCTTGTCACTATCTGCATGACTCTGTTGCCGCTGACTTGTCATTAGACCTTGACCGCATTGATGTTCGAAAAGATAAGGGCATGGTGAAATTTGTGTTTGCCAATCACTTTTGGGGACTGCAATTGGATGGTGCCAGCGGCAAACTTTTACAAATTGAGCAAAGACGTTCCGACTACATCGAAAAAATACATGATGGTTCTATTCTGGATTTTTATCTGGGTACAAGTAACGGACAAATAAAGTTGGTCTATACATCAATCATGGGGCTTGCCTTATTGACTTTTACAATCACAGGCTTCTGGCTCTGGTATGGTCCGAAGCGCATGCGAAAGAGTGCACTGTAGGGTATCACAAATTTTTATTTAGTCGGAAGGAAAATAGAAAAATAGTCTATACCTTCATGCATTAAACAACTAACCAACATGAAAAAAACAAACCTTCTCCTTATTGCCCTCTTTGTTAGCTCAGTAAAATTATTGGGACAAGGGTTCCCTCCTCCGGCCGATGGAAATGCTGCCGTATATTTTGTGCGTGTCTCAAATTATGGTGGTGCAGTTTCATTCGAATACTTCCACAATGAAAATTTTATTGGGGTTTTTAAGGGCAAGAATTATATGCGCTACGAATGCCCTGCAGGTGAAAACTTACTGTGGGCATCCTCCGAGGATAAAGAGTTTTTAAAGTGCGACTTGAAAGCCGGTGAAACGTATATTGTTTTGGTAAATATTGAAATGGGAGCATTTAAAGCTCGGATTGGACTTGAACCTGTTACAATTGACAATCCTGATTTTGAACGTGTAAAAGAGTTAGTAATGAAAAAAGCACCAATCGTAACACCTGAATCCAAAATAAAAGAAACAGAGAAAAAACTGGCTGCTAAGGGTTTCGTGGAAAATATTATGAAACGCTATGAAAGCGAATGGAAAGATGCGAAAAATACACAAACCATTAGCCCAGATATGTTTATTCCACAAGAAAAATTGCAATAATCATTCGATCATCAACGGAATATTTTTGTCGATTGAATTTCGAATGAACGCTTCTTGATTACGACAATAAACAAGAGGATCCTGTGCCCATTCCCATGATGGTGCGCATGGCATCTTGCGGGCTCACCGTTAAAAATTGAATCGATTCTTTTGGTACGTGGTAAATATTTCCATTCATCGGGTTGGGTGCTGTCGGAACAAAAATAGTGTACATGTTTTCACTCATTTGTGTTGTAACAAAACCAGTCATTAACGTTCCTGATTTATAGGGATCAATCAAGACCACCTGGCTAAACGGCAAACTTTCCAATCCTGCAAATTGATATACCGTTTTATGGACAAGACTGTACAAGGGTATTTTTGTGAGGTACTTATTTTCAAAAGAAGTGAAGTAGCCCTTTCCTACAGTACTCTTTACCATTAAACCAAACAAGAAAAAAAACACTACCAATATCGCCACTGAAATAAGATTAATAACCCAATCGGGTACAGGGCCCCCATGATCCAGGAGTGCACTAAGCGGTGCTACAATTTTAAAAATAAAACCGAATATCACTGAAAGCAAAATAAGAATAATCGTAAGCGGTAATAAAAAGATAAAGCCTTGAATCAAGGTGGTGAATACATAATTCCTTTCAGATTTTTCTTCTTGTGGTTTCCCTGTAGTTGCAATTTCCATTTTAGGCTTCTTGATTGATTTCTTGATTAAATACGATTGTGTGTTTTTTGAGGGCTTACCTCATTATTAACAAAACTATGCCATTCTCTGCCACCTTCTAATTAGAAGTTTTGATAGGATTGTGTAGAACTTTGCCAGGAAAGTTGAGGATAAAATTCCGCATAAACAAAAAGGCTGATCTTAGTTCCCCACACTTTCTGGCATCCAGGACGTATGTCAACGCTTTCACTTTTCGCGAAGTACACTCTTTCAACCTCCAGGCTGCTCGTTCAAATCAGACAGATTCAAATGGAGGTTTTTCTGCTTTTCCCGGATAAAGATTTTCAGTACCTTCAGTTGTAACAAATAAACCCATTATCCGTCATTCGATCATGAATAAACTTTGGAGTACCTTCCAAATAGCCTTTCGGGATGCCCGATCCAATTTATTTCATACACTTCTATCGGTGCTCGGCATGGTCATCGGGGTTGCCGCGTTAGTAGGAATACTTTCCTTAATTGATGGAATGGAAAAATTTGCAAACGAGCAGATAACCAAAACCACCTCCCTGGAAAGCATTATAATCAATCATAATACCCAAGAACGCGTTGATAATGTTCTCCTAAAAAAAGAAGACTATCAATATTTTGATTATCCCCATTTTTCTGATCTGTTAATGAGTATTGGTAATAAAGCAGAAGGATTCATGCTCTATCGTGAATCTGGATATTTAAGTTTGGAAGATTCGACCAAAAGAAAAGGTGCCTTATTCTCCGGCATTATCGATACCTGGCGGGATGATCTCACATTGGTTTCTGGTAGGTTTATCACAAAAGAAGATCTACAAAATAAAGATTCGGTGATGGTGTTGAATAAAGCACTTGCCGATCAGTTCGGTGAACTAAAAGGTGATTCCAATCTGGTCAATACTTTCATTACGTATGAAAATAAAAAATATAAGGTAGTGGGCATTATCGAAACACCCCACAAAGAACCCGAAGCCTATGTGCCGATAACCGTTATTTCACAGCACGCATTGAAAGAAAGACCACCTTCTTGCGTTTTGAAAGCTGCCTCCATTGAGCATGTGGATCCCATCAAAAGCGAAATCCTTATTTGGATTGAAAATAATTTTAAAGGACATAAAAAAGATTTTAGCGTGGTCACCAATGAGTTCAGGGTGGCGCAAGCCAATCAGGGAATTTTAGTTTTCCGAATTGTTATGGGAATGATTGTCGGAATATCTGTTTTAGTGGGTGGAATTGGTGTAATGAACGTACTGTTGATTTCCGTTACCGAAAGGACGGTAGAGATCGGCATTCGAAAAGCCGTTGGGGCAAAACGAAAAGATATTATTACGCAGTTTCTTTCCGAATCGCTAACGATTAGTTTGCTGGGCAGTATTCTTGGAACGATCCTCGGCATCCTCTTTACGTATGCCGCGGTGCCCATCATCCAACATTTTACACAAATGCCCTTTGAAGCAGCCTTTACTTTCAATACGCTAGTGGTGATTTCCATTATCGCAATCATAGTAGGAATTGTCTTCGGCACCTACCCTGCCATCAAAGCCTCAAAGCTTGATCCGGTAGAAGCGATCCGGGCGGAGTAACCCTACCCCCCTAAATTGTAAAATGATAAAATAAAATCTATTTGTTCTGAAAAATAGAAACAAATAAACCTGCCCTTCCGTATTAAGCTACTATGAAAAATTACCTGGGTGAATTTGAAGAACTGGTGTTGCTCACCATTGCTGTTTTGGGTGAGGAAGCATACGGTGTTTCAATAAAAGATGAAATCGAACAACGGGCCAACCGGAGTGTGAGCATTGGTTCACTACATTCCACCATCACCCGATTGGAGGAAAAAGGGTATTTGAAATCTGCCTTGGGTGGAGCTACCCAAGAACGTGGCGGACGGAGAAAACGATTTTTTGAAATCACCCGTGGGGGGAAAGCGGCACTAAACGAAAGCAAAAAACTGCGCGATGAATTGTGGGATAACTCCAAAATTAAACTTGCATTGAATTATGTCGGTTAAAAAAATAAAAACACCAACGTGGCCTGCGCGTATTTTGGAATGGTATTGCGGAGTAGACCTTGCCGAAGATTTATTGGGCGATGTCGATGAAATCTTCTACGCAAATCTCGCAAAAATGTCTGTGTTTAAGGCACGGATAAAATACTGGAAACAAACACTTGCCCTTCTATTCTCCTATGCGGTCAGCAGCAGAAAAAATAATTATGCTGTTACTTCCGGCAACCCGTATAGCCTGGCCATGTTCAACAACTATTCTAAAATTGCCATCCGCAGCTTAGGCAGGCAAAAAACTTTCTCCATCATCAATGCCATTTGTCTTTCCACAGGCATGTCGGTCGGCTTGCTTGCGTTATCCGCTTTTATTGACATGAAGGAAGTGGATGATTTTCAGCTCAACCACAACCGGATTTATCGGGTAATCACAAATGCTGATGACGGAAGTGATAAAAAAATATTTGCATCTTCTTCCGCTCCCCTCGCACAACAACTTTTGCAAGAAGGATCTGGAATTGAAACGGTAGTGCAATTCAACCGCGACTTTAATCCGGAATTTATACGTGGTGGCAATACCGCAATACCCTTGTCGGGATATTATGTAAGTCCTGATTTCTTCAGCATGTTTTCATTCTCCCTTTCGGAAGGCAACCCGGCTACCGCAT
>JBGTGG010000089.1:0-12287 GCA_041746855.1 Cyclobacteriaceae bacterium
TTCCGAATTAAACTCTTTTGGGATATCGAATTTTGGAAGGAGTACATTTCGCTCTAATGAATACGATTCAATTTTATTGACGATTTCATTTATCGTTTTGATCGATTCCGGTAAATCGCCAAAGCGGGATTTCATTTCCTCCTGCGACTTGAAATAAAATTGATCGTTGGGCAATCCAAAACGATTGCCACGTCCCCGTCCGATTGGTGTGGATTGGAATTCTCCTTCCTTAATACAGAGCAACACATCATGTGCGTTTGATTCTTCTTTATCCAGATAGAAAGATTCATTCGCAGCAAAATATTTCACGTTGTACTTTTCCGCCCAGCGGAGCAAGACTTCATTTACGTGGTCTTCTTCTGGCAGTCCATGGCGGTTTAATTCAATATAGAAGTCATCGCCAAATTGTTGGTGCCACCAAACAAACGCATCTTCGGCTTGTTGCTCACCGACAAATAAAATCAGATAAGCTATTTCACTTGAAAGTCCACCGGTGGTTGCAATCAAGTCTTTTTTATACTGGACAATTAATTCTTTATCAATCCGTGGATAAATTCCATACAAGCCTTCAATAAAACCAATGGAGGAAAGTTTAGCGAGGTTATGATAGCCGTTTTTATTTTTCGCTAGCAGCACCTGTTGATATCGCCTGTCGGGATTGTCTTTTGTGAATTTTAATTTTAACCTTTCTTCAGAAAGAAAAAATTCACACCCTACAATCGGTTTGATTTCATGATTGAGGGCTTCGCGAACAAACTTAAACGCACCATACATGTTGCCCAGATCAGTAAGCGCAACGGCAGGCATATTATGTTCCTTTGCCTTGATCACCAGGTTTTTTACAGCCGGGGTTGATTGTAATACCGAATACTGTGAATGTGCATGAAGGTGACAAAAGGGAGTAACAATTGTTACATTTTCATCTGTTCCGTATTCAACCTTTTTCTTTTTTTCTTGTTTGGCAAAATTGGCATCTCCTAAGTCGGGCGCTTCATATTCTATTTCCTCTAGCGGTGTGGAATCAAAAGGAGACACCACTTTTTTAGCAAGCAGGCCAAAATATGCTTTGGCGGTTGCATCCACATCAAAGGCGGCATCGTGCGCATCATCAAATCCAACTCCAAAAAGCTTTTCGTATAGTTCGATCAGGCGTGGCATTTTAAGCCTTCCCCCGACTCCACCACTAAGCTGGCAGAACTCTGTGGAGGCTATACCGGTATCTAGCTTTTCTACATTCAAGATGATATCCGGATTCAATTCTTTTCGAATGAATTCCGCACCAAGGATATTTATGTCAAATTCGATGTTGTGGCCAACCAATAAAGAGCTTTGGCCAACGTCTTTAATAAAGGCTTCTAAAACCTCTTTAAGATCAGCACCCTCTTCCGTTGCCCTTTTGGTAGAAATACCATGGACTTGTTCGGCTTTAAAGGGAATCGTAAACCCTTCCGGTTTTATGATAAAGTTCTGTTGGCTAAGCAGGCGACCGTTTCTATCATGCAATTGCCAGGCAATCTGAACGAGCCGTGGCCAGTTTTCAAGGTCAGAAATAGGAGCAGTCTTATTGCGCGGAAGCCCGGTGGTTTCCGTATCAAAAATCAGATACATTGATGAGCGTTTAGTGGTTGCTGTGGGTAAAAGTAGAGCAAATTACCCTAAAAAAGAATTCAAGATTAATTCCCAATTTAGGAATATTTATCAAAAATGGATTTATAAATGGGAAGTATGAAATTGTAACTAATTGAAAATCAATGATCAAATTTATGGCCTGAAATATGGCTTAAGGCTAAAAGAATTATAAACTGTATTTCAAATGAAACGCTTAGTAAATTCGATTTTAAATTTTTTAAAGAAGGAGTGGTTCTTATTGGTTGCCGTTGCAACAATAGCAATCATCTTATTGATTTTCAATTATCTTCTGAATTAAGTGCGTTTTGGTTAATAAGACTCTTTCCATTTAACAAACAAATGCCTTCATAATTGGTTAATATGACGTTCGCGAGTATTTTTGGAGCACACCATTAATTCTCACCGAGTTTATATATGAATTGGTTTACAAATCTTTTTTCGAGTACCCTTGGAAAGAAGCTTATCATGGCCCTCACGGGTTTTTTTCTCATTGCTTTTTTAGCGGTTCACCTGACAGGTAATCTTCAGCTACTGAAAGATGATGGCGGTAAGGCTTTTAATAAATACGCTGAATTTATGGGGAATAACCCACTCATTCAGATTGTATCCAAAGTAAATTTTGCTTTAATCCTGATGCATGCCATCTGGGGAATTTGGCTCACCATTAAAAATCGGAAAGCCCGCGGTCCTGTAGGGTATGCCGTTACAAACAAGTCTGCAATTTGGAGCTCTCGGAACATGGGAATTTTAGGAACCCTGATCTTGGTTTTCCTGGTTGTTCACATTCGTCACTTTTATGCCGAAGTACATTTTTTTGGAGGAGTAGATATGGTCACCTATGACGATGAACAAATTCATAATTTATATGCCACAGTTGCGCTTTGGTTTACAAAGGGTTGGTACGTAGCGCTCTATGTTTTCTGTATGGCTGCACTTGGCTTTCACTTGTGGCATGGATTCTCTAGTGTGTTCCAAACACTAGGACTGAACCACGTAAAATATAATGGCATCATCAATTTTGTTGGTCGTGCCTTCTCGATAATTGTTCCTGCGCTTTTCGCCTGGATACCTTTGTATATGTATTTTTTCTTATAGAATATTAAGAATATGACTTTAGATTCCAAGATTCCAGCAGGGCCATTGGCCGAGAAGTGGAGCAAACATAAATTCAATCTCAAGCTTGTTAACCCAGCCAACAAACGAAAGTATGATATTATTGTTGTTGGCACAGGCCTCGCAGGTGCATCAGCAGCCGCATCACTGGCTGAACTCGGGTACAACGTAAAATCTTTTTGCTTTCAAGATAGTCCGAGACGGGCGCACAGTATTGCCGCGCAAGGGGGTATCAATGCTGCAAAGAATTATCAGAATGATGGGGATAGTGTATATCGGCTTTTTTATGATACGATTAAGGGAGGAGATTATAGATCGCGTGAAGCAAACGTGCACCGTCTTGCGGAAGTGAGTGTCAATATTATTGACCAGTGCGTGGCGCAAGGTGTTCCTTTCGCAAGAGAGTATGGCGGGCTTTTAGATAACCGATCTTTTGGTGGCGCGCAGGTATCCAGAACATTTTATGCCCGCGGTCAAACCGGGCAACAATTATTGCTTGGCGCGTACAGCGCATTGAATCGTCAGATTGCCAATGGAAAAGTGACCATGTACAACCGCACAGAAATGTTAGATGTGGTGATGGTCGATGGTAAAGCGCGTGGCATCATAACACGCGATTTGATTACAGGAAAAATTGAAGCGCACAGTGGGCATGCTGTTTTACTTTGCACCGGTGGATATGGAAACGTTTTCTTCTTGTCAACAAATGCAAAAGGTTCAAACGTAACAGCCGCTTGGCGTGCGCATAAGAAAGGAGCCTTCTTTGGCAACCCTTGCTTTACGCAAATTCACCCAACGTGTATTCCCGTTTCCGGGGATCACCAATCGAAGCTTACATTGATGTCGGAATCATTGCGAAATGATGGACGCGTGTGGGTACCGAAAGTAGCGAAGAAAGGCTTGACTGCGAAAGAGGCGATGAGCATGCCGGAAGGTGATCGTGATTATTTCCTTGAAAGAAAATATCCATCCTTCGGAAATCTTGTTCCGCGTGATGTGGCTTCCCGTAATGCGAAGATGATGTGCGATGAAGGAAGGGGAGTAGGTGCTACTGGTCTTGCAGTATTTCTTGATTTCACGGATGCGATTAAGCGCGAAGGAAAAGATGCGATTGCTGCGAAGTATGGTAATCTCTTTGATATGTATCAACAAATTACCGGAGACAATCCATATCAAGGACCAATGATGATTTATCCAGCAGTGCATTATACAATGGGTGGTTTGTGGGTTGATTATAATTTAATGACATCGGTACCGGGCTTGTATGCATTAGGAGAAGCGAACTTCTCTGACCATGGTGCAAACCGGTTAGGGGCGAGTGCCTTGATGCAAGGATTGGCTGATGGTTATTTTGTTATTCCATACACCATTGGAGATTACCTCGCGGGAATGTCGAATGAGAAAGTTGGAACAGACCGTCCGGAGTTTAAAGAATCCATGGAGGCTGTTCAAGCGCGGATTGATAAACTTCTTTCGATTAAAGGAAAGAAGAGTGTCGATCAATTCCATAAAGAACTGGGTCACGTGATGTGGGATTATTGTGGTATGTCTCGCACGGAAGAAGGGTTGAAAAAAGCTAAAGGATTGGTTCAGAATATCCGCAAGGAATTCTGGGAGAATGTAAATGTACTGGGAAGCAACAACGAGTTAAATCAGGAGCTTGAAAAAGCAAATCGTGTTGCCGACTTTATCGAGCTTGGCGAATTGATGATTGACGATGCGCTGGAGCGCTCTGAGTCCTGTGGTGGTCACTTCCGCGAAGAATCGCAAACACCGGAAGGTGAAGCCTTGCGGAAAGATGATGAATTCTCTTTTGTTTCTGCCTGGCAATATCAAGGTGAAAATCAGCCTGAAGTGTTAAATAAAGAGAAGTTGGAATTTGAAAATGTTAAACTCACGCAAAGAAGCTATAAGTAATATGAAGATTACACTTAAAGTCTGGAAACAAAAGAATCAAAACGACAAGGGAAGTTTCAAAACGTATCCGGTTGATCATGTATCGCCTGATATGTCTTTTCTTGAAATGTTTGACGTACTGAACGAGAGTTTAATTCAGAAAAACGAAGAACCCATCGCGTTCGATCACGATTGCCGCGAAGGAATTTGCGGAATGTGCAGCATGTATATCAATGGTCGGCCGCATGGTCCGCAGCAGACTACCACGTGTCAATTGCACATGCGTAGCTTTAAAGATGGCGATACCATTACAGTGGAGCCTTGGCGTGCACAAGCATTTCCAGTAATTAAAGATTTGGTTGTTGATCGCACGGGGTTTGATCGCATTCAACAAAAAGGAGGATTTGTTTCTGTTGGTACAGGCGGTGTACCGGATGCAAACGAAATTCCGATTCCTAAAAAAATTGCAGACATCGCTTTTGATTCAGCAACCTGTATTGGTTGTGGTGCGTGTGTTGCTGCTTGTAAGAATTCTTCAGCGATGTTGTTTGTAAGTGCAAAAGTTTCCCAGTTTGCATTGTTGCCACAAGGACAAACGGAAAGAAAGACCCGTGTTGAAAACATGGTAGCACAAATGGATGCGGAGGGTTTTGGTGCCTGCACGAATACCTATGCGTGCCAAGCTGAATGTCCTAAAGATATTAGTGTAACGAACATTGCACGGATGAATAGGGAATATTTCAGTGCTAAACTAACATCTGATAATATTTAAGGTTTACCCGTCAGACCGCTTGGAGCCTGCCTGCGCAAGCTACGGCAAAGGCAGGCGGTCTGACGGGTAAATCATTTCAACTCCGCCAGCGCCTCTTTCAAATCCTTGCAACCTAAAATCAACAGGGATTTCGTAATTTTATCAAATGAAGAAGCAGCGGATTTATCTTGATACTTCAGTTTTGGAGGATATTTTGATATTGAATTTGAGGAATTTACCATACCCCTTTTCGAGAGAATAGAAAAAGGCGAGTTTCAAGTATTACTTTCTGCCGTTTTGTAACGGGAACTTGACCCAGCACCTGAGAAGATAGTAAAGCTTATTACCGACCTTAAAAGTGAGTACATTGAATTCCTTGATGAAGATGAGGAAGCTGTGGACTTGGCTACAGGATATATAACAGAAAAAGTTGTGGGAGAAACTAGCTTTGTAGATTGTCTGCATATTGCACTGGCCACTATAAATCGAGCAGATTTGCTTGTGAGTTGGAACTTTAAACATATCGTAAACATTGAACGAATACGTGGATATAATTCCATCAACATAAAAAATGGTTATAAACAATTGGAAATTCGATCACCAAGAGACTTAATGAATTATGGAAACTAAAACAAAAAAGGGCTTTGATGCTGTCAATTTTGCGAGGGAGCAGAAGGACAAATTAAGTGCTGAATTGACAAAAATGTCCAAACAAGAAATTATTGCCTATTTTAAAAAAGTGCGATTAGAAAGCAGGGTAAAACCAAGCGCCTAGTAGAGAAAAATTATGACTACGGTTGAAAAGCAAGTTGAGCTAAAAACAAAATTCTTTAGACTTATTTCAACCCCGCTAATGTCTCTTTCAAAATCCTGATCTTCTCTTCTGCATCGCTATGCTTTTTTCGCTCCACTTCAATGACTTGTGGCGGGGCATTTTGTACAAAGCGTTCGTTGCTTAATTTTTTCTGAATCGAGTTTAGAAATCCTTCATTGTATTCCAATTCCTTTTGGATGGATTCGCGCTCTTTCTCAACATCAATCTGATTTTCCATCGGAATGTAAAACTCACAAGATTTCACTAAGAGCGTGATTGCATTCGCGGGAACTTCCGTTGCTTCGGAAATCTGATTCAGATTACTTAGTTTTTGGATGATCCCGAAAAAGGATGTAGGTAGTTCAGTTCCTTTTTTATAGAATAAATCTAAGGCAACTTTTGGCGAAATCCCTTTTCCATTTCTAACATTTCGCAGTTCACTAACGATTTCAAAAGCGACTGTAGCGTCATCGAGAATTTGTGTATTGTATGCTTGTGCTGTTGGCCACGCTGAAACAATAATGCAATCTTTTTCTTTCCGATCACCAATAGCATGATAAAGTTCTTCCGTAATAAACGGCATGAACGGATGCAATATTTGCAACACCTTTTCAAGAAATCCAATTGCTTGTTGATGTGTTGCTTTACTGATCGGCTTGCCGAACTCCGGTTTGATCATCTCCAAATACCAGGCACAGTAATCATCCCAAATCAACTTATAAGTTGATAACAACGCATCCGATATTCGGAATTTAGAATAGTGATCATTGATTTCTACCAATGCCTGATTGAAGCGTGCTTCAAACCATTGGCTCGCAATTTTCGATTCTTCTGCCTCGGGTTGATCAACAATTTCCAGACCATCCAACAAACGAAACGCATTCCAGATTTTGTTTGAGAAATTCCTTCCTTGTTCGCAAAGCTTTTCATCAAAGGGCAAATCATTTCCAGCAGGAGAACTAAACAACATACCGGTGCGCACGCCATCGGCACCATACTTTTCAATTAAGTCTAATGGATCAGGCGAATTGCCCAACGACTTCGACATTTTTCTTCCTTGCTTGTCGCGAACAATACCCGTGAGGTATACATTTTTAAATGGTTTCTCACCACGATATTCATATCCGGCAATGATCATCCGTGCTACCCAGAAAAATAAAATCTCCGGTGCTGTTACTAAATCATTGGTAGGATAGTAGTAATTGATGTCTTTGTTGTTCGGATCTTTCAGTCCGTCAAAAACAGTAATCGGCCACAGCCAACTCGAGAACCAGGTATCCACCACATCTTCATCTTGACGCAATGTTGGTGTAGCATTATCCGGATATTTTTCTTTGTACACTTCAAGTGCTTCCGCTTCCGTTTTTGCAACAACAAAATCATCTTGCTCATCATACCATGCTGGTATGCGTTGTCCCCACCATAACTGACGCGAGATACACCAGTCGCGGACATTCTCCATCCAATGCCGATACGTATTTTTAAACTTCGGTGGAATCAATTGAATGGTATCATTCATCACATTTTCCAATGCGGGTTTCGTGATGATATCCATTTTCACAAACCACTGCAATGAAAGGCGTGGTTCGATGACAGCATCGGTACGTTCTGAGAACCCAACATTACTGCTATAGTCTTCAATCTTATCAAGGTTGCCCGCTTCGTCAAGGAGCTTTCCAATTTTCTTACGCGCAATGAAACGATCTTCACCAACAAGAATTTGTGCGAGGTCATTTAGCGTTCCATCCGGATTTAATATATCGATGACTTCAAGTTTGTGCTTCACGCCAAGTTCATAGTCATTTGGATCGTGTGCAGGCGTTACTTTTAAGCAACCTGTTCCAAAATCCATAGAGACGTATTCATCTTCAATAATTGGAACGGACCGGTTGATCAATGGAATGATCGCGCGTTTTCCTTTCAGGTGTGTGAAGCGTTCATCATCAGGATGGATACAAATCGCAGTATCCGCCATGATTGTTTCCGGGCGAACGGTCGCAACAGTTAAATACTCATTTGTACTTCCTTCAATTTTATACTTGATATGATACAGTTTCGACTGTACATCTTTGTGAAATACTTCGTCATCCGAAAGCGCAGTCTTACCAACGGGATCCCAATTGACCATGCGCATGCCGCGATAGATATGTCCTTTCTTATAAAGATCGATAAACACATCCGTAACGGCTTCTGACATATCGTCTTCCATCGTAAAACGGGTACGATCCCAATCGCAGGAAGCGCCCAGTTTTTTTAATTGCTCGAGGATAATACCGCCATACTTCTCTTTCCACTCCCAGGCATATTTCAAGAATTCTTCCCGTGTAAGGTCTGATTTCTTAATTCCTTTTTCACGCAACATCGCCACCACTTTGGCTTCTGTGGCAATAGAAGCGTGATCCGTTCCGGGAACCCAGCAAGCTTCTTTTCCTTCCATGCGGGCTTTCCGCACCAATACATCCTGAATGGTATTGTTGAGCATGTGGCCCATGTGCAAAACGCCTGTAACGTTGGGCGGAGGAATGACGATGCAATACGGTTCTTTATCAGGATTGGGCTCGGAATGGAAAAATTTCTGATCCAGCCAGTATTGGTACCATTTGTCTTCTACTTCTGCTGGATTGTATTTGGTGGAAAGTGACATGTTGCGATTTTTCTGAACCGCAAAAATATAAAATATGGGCTTAAAAGTGGCATAGAAAATTGATTGCTATTAATGGCTGGCAGCTACTCTATACCCCTTCCAAACCGCTTAAATTCTAGCTAGGGTATGAGAAAAATTAAAAAGGAAATCCAATTCCTATATTATAAATCACGGGTTCTCGATTGGTTCCGTAGGGAGACCAGAATTTCACCCTGTTCAACATAAACCGATCACCCTCATCACGTGCGGGATCATAGACTTTTAATCCGACATCAAACCTGAGCACCAGGAAGGAGAAATTGAAGCGTAGCCCAAAACCTGTACCCACCCCCATCTCCGGTATAAATGTTTCGAGCCGAAACTGGCTGTTGCCATTGTCAATGACATTGTCCTGATCATCTTTTTTGGTGAGCTTGTTGAAAGTCCACACATTTCCAACATCAAGAAATACAGCACCGGAAATAAACCCAAAGAGCTTTTGGCGAAGTTCTATGCTTCCTTCCAACAAAATGTCCGCGGGTTTTTCAATGCTGTAATCAAATAATCCATTTCCCTGTGGGTTGTCGCTTAAGTTTGGTTTGAAAGATCCGGGCCCCAACCTTCTCGGTCGCCAGGCACGTACACTGTTGCTTCCACCTGCGAAGAATAGTTTTTCATATGGCAAACTTTTGTTCTCTGCATATCCATAACCAACACCTGAATTAAAGTGGAACGCAAGTGTAGTGGTTTTACTTAGCACCTTGTTTTTTCGGATGTCGAGGGTAAGCCGGATATATTTATAATATTGAAGTCCTGCATTGTTGATAAAAGTTGGATCGATAACATTCCAGATACTTCCACCGGGTTCAATTTGTGCCCGTATCCACGTTGCGTTTTGATCAAATATCCCGAAATAATTCTTGTTCCAGGTAACGCCAAAAATAACACTACTTACGAAAGAAGGATTGAAAGAATTGACCAAACTAAAATTTCCGTCATTCCCTTGCCGAATCAACTCTTCCTTGAATTTTTCATCAAGAAAAAGCGTATCGATCACGTTTAAATTTAAGAGTGTTAGGGAATATTGACGGGTTCGTTTGTTCTGCCAGGTATAGGTACCTGAAACGGTTGTAATTCTTCGTCTATATTCAGGACGGTCGGAATAGGTAAAGCCCATCAACATTTTTGTTTTAGGATTGTATTTTCCGAGGCGGTATTTTGTTTCTTCTTTTGTCGGAATCAAAAGTTGGGGCCACGTGAGGGAAACGTTTACACCCGCTTCTGTACTTTGATAAACATTGGTGTTTTCCGTAAGGGAAGCCACCCCTTCGTAACCAAATCGGGCACTGATGTCAAATGTTTCAAGTCCTCTAAACAGATTTCGTTTTCTAAATGTAGTATTGAAGAACGGCCCCGGATAGCCCTGTGTGACATTCACACCTGTTTCGTTGGTCCACTGGTATTGATCAAGGGCACTTGTATAAATGTTGGCGACAAATTTACCTCCGGAGGTATCGTAGTTGATGTTTACAAATTTGAATGCTTCAATGTTCGCGATTTGTCGTTGGGTATCAAACGTATTGGTGCGACTATAGTATTGTCCGGGTTGCAAGAATACACGGTGTCCGAGTACTTCCAATTTATATTTTCGTGTATAGTAGAAGTAATCGACTTTGTGAAGCTCTTCATGATTTCGGCTTACCCCTGCAAATTTTTTACCGGCATCAATAGTAAAATTTACTTCATCGATTTTAAACCTTTTATGGCCTTGCCTTTTTTCCGGATCATTGATTACCAACATTAACGCAACACTTCCCGGTTGATAAGCTGTGTCAACCCGGAATTCTACATACTGCCGGCTGAAGTCGAAGTAGCCATTATCTTTTAACAATAAGTCAATACGGTCCCGCTCGTTGCTAATTTTTTCTTCGTCATAGGCATCCCCTATTTTTATCAAATTTTTGTTTTTGTTGTCTTGAAGGATAGTAAAAACACCGGTATCGAGAACCTCGTAAAAAATAGTGTCGATTTTATAGAGCGGTCCGGGTGCTACGATGTACGTAACAGAAGTAGTTTTTAAAACGGTTTTAGTCCGCGATGAAACGGTATTCTTAAAATACCCTTTTGAAAAGAGGTAAGTTTTAAAGCGAACTTTGGTTTCCTCAACTTTTGCACTATCATAAACCGCCACCGGTTCGCCCCATTGCATTGGCAGGTTTCCATTTTCAATTTTATAATCTTGCTTTTCAAGTTTTTCACGTAAGCGGAACTGAAGGTTGGTGATTTTGGCAATGTTGCCCGAGTCTACTTTGGCTATTTTTTTGTCAAATCGCGCCTGTATCTTCTCTTTTTTTCGTTGGTATTTTTCAGGATCGAAACGTTTTTCCCCATAATTATACAGACCCACCAACGGTGAAATGGGCAACCACAGCATTTTGCGGTTGGTTTCCTGGCTATACAGGTTGTTTAGTTCGTTTGTTGGAATTTCTTTTTTTGAAACATCCGGGGCCGGTACAATGCGTTGGCGGAGCAAAAGCTTTTCGTCATTTTTGAGATACTGTACCCCTAAACATCCCGTGAGGAACGGGATCAGGCAGATGTAAAGAATATAATTAGTTTTGTTAATCCTCAAGTCCTTCCGTAATGATCGCCAAAGCAAAAATCAAGTTCATCAAATCATTGCAAATAAAGAAA
The DNA here is from genome assembly GCA_041746855.1 of Cyclobacteriaceae bacterium. Lineage (GTDB taxonomy): Bacteria > Bacteroidota > Bacteroidia > Cytophagales > Cyclobacteriaceae > JBGTGG01. The sequence goes on from JBGTGG010000089.1 coordinate 11,521, forward strand.
TACCGCACTCAGGAACAATGCTTTATCGTTGAAGGGGCTAAAAGTATTTCAGAATTAATCGAATCGGATTTTGTGGTACGAGAGGTTTATGGCACCAAGGCCTATTTGGAATCCCACACCCATTTGCTAGGCAAGCAAAAAATTTACGTGGATGAGGTATCCGTAAACGACTTGCAGTCGATGGGGAGTTTTAAAACCAATGACTCCGCTCTGGCGATTGCCGAAATGAAAGCAAATCGCCAACCAATCCTTGCTGACAATGAATTTGGACTGGTACTTGACGATATTCGCGACCCGGGAAATATGGGCACCATTATCCGCACAGCCGATTGGTATGGTATTTCAAAAATAATTGCTTCCCCTGACTCAGTGGATGTGTACAATCCCAAAGTCATTGCAGCGTCAATGGGATCTTTTACACGAACCACTATTTTTTACACGGATTTGGTGCCCTATGTTTCGAACTATAAGGGAAATGTTTACGGAGCATTTCTGGACGGTGAAAATATTTACGCAACACAGTTTAATACGGGTGGGCTAATTGTTATGGGGAATGAGTCCAATGGGATTTCCAGGGAACTGGGTTCTTTGGTAACAAAGCGGATTACCATTCCACGAATTGGCAAAGCAGAATCTTTAAACGTGGCCACCGCCACTGCCATCATTTTAGACAATGTGAGGAGGAAAGGATAACGCGACATCGCGCTTTCTGCATATACAATTTTGGCTAAAGCCGAATGGTATTAATATCTATCTACCCTGACCTG
>JBGTGG010000090.1:0-6755 GCA_041746855.1 Cyclobacteriaceae bacterium
GAAAGTGATGTGGCCGATGTAGTCGTGAGTAATTGCGTTTTGAACCTGGTTCCGAACAAAGCAAACGTAATTGCAGAAATATCTCGCGTATTAAAACCCGGTGGACATTTTAGTATTTCCGATATCGTTATTGATGGTGCGCTTCCGCAAAGCATTCAGAAAGCAGCCGAATTATATGTGGGATGTGTTTCCGGTGCCATTCAGAAAAACGAATATTTGAACTTGATTGAAAATGCAGGATTTCAAAATATCATCGTACAAAAAGAAAAAACGATTTCCCTACCAGAAGATGTTTTACAAAAATATTTAGATCCGGAAGAATTATTCCTCTTCCGTCAATCGAATGTGAGGATTTTAAGCGTCACTGTGTATGCAGAAAAGCCGGGAACAACCACATCACAAAATAATACAGAAAAAAAAGAGAAAAATTGCTATGGTCCGGAATGCTGTAATTAAATTGTACGCATGGAATTAGTAACACAAGAAATCAATACAAAAGAAGCTTTTGAAATTTTTCGTAATCTGATCGCATCGGCAGATCTTCCAACAGAGGATTTGGATTATGAGAAACAATTCTTGCTTGGTTACTATGATAATGGTTCATTGATGGCGACCGGAGGATTGGAGGTATTTGGTGCCGATGCAATTCTTCGTTCGCTTACCGTCAAACTTGGCTCGCGTAATAAATCCCTAGGATCAAATATTGTCGATGACCTTTTGTCAAAAGCCAAAGAGAAAGGTGTTCAAACAATCTATTTGCTAACGGATACCGCGCGCGATTTTTTTAAGAAGAAAGGTTTTTCGGAAATCAATCGCGATGATGCACCAAAACAAGTGAAAGCTTCACAAGAGTTTTCTGTCCTTTGTGGTAAAGGTGCTGCATGCATGAAACTTTCTCTTTAGACTTTCATTCAAAAAAAATTCGCACTCCGGACCCGTTGCTCCCGTGCAGAGATCAATAGCCACGACCTTCAGTCGTAATTCATTTTATAAAATCGGTAGTCGCCAAGGTTGCCTATCACATGTTCGTTTGCAAAAAAAAGAAATTAGGCTTCCATCTCTTTTACTGAAAGCGTTTTTTACATTTACGTTTCTAATTGTACCCATAGTCCCCAATGAAACTAAATAAGTATTTCGTAATCGATTTCGATAGCACTTTTACAAAAGTTGAAGCCTTTGATGTGTTGGCGGAGATTTCTTTAAATGGAAAAGCCCATAAGGCCGAGTTGGTCAAACAAGTAAAGGATATCACCGACCAGGGCATGACAGGCGCCATCAGCTTTCGCGAATCGCTTGAGAGAAGGTTGGAAATCCTGGCAGCAGATAGATCCCATCTTGAACCGTTGGTGGTTCGGTTGCGCGATGTGGTTTCAGAATCTTTTAAACGCAACAGGGAGTTTTTCCAGAAGTACGCGGATAATATTTATATCATCTCCAATGGATTTCGTGAATTCATCGTACCAATTGTTTCAGAGTTTGGATTGAAACCTGAGAATGTATTGGCCAATGAATTTCGTTTCGATGATGATGGAAAGATCATTGGGTTCGATGAAGAAAATCCATTAAGTTCCAACAACGGAAAAGTGGAGCAACTAAAACGTCTTAACTTACCGGGTGATGTATATGTAGTGGGCGATGGCTATACGGATTATGAAATCAAACATGCCGGACTTGCTAACAAGTTTTTTGCCTTTACAGAAAATGTGAGCCGCGAAAGTATTCTTGAAAAGGCGGATCATATCACGCCCAGTTTTGACGAATTTTTATACCTCAATAAATTGAACACGGCTATCTCCTACCCCAAAAACAGAATCAATGTTTTGTTATTGGAAAATGTGCATCCACGCGCGCTCGAAATTTTAAAGCATGATGGCTTTAATGTAGAAATGTACCCGGCTGGATTGACCGAAGATGAACTCTGCGAAAAAATAAAAAATGTCTCGGTACTTGGGATTCGCTCTAAAACACAAGTGACCGCAAAAGTACTAGAACATGCCAATCGGTTGATGGCGGTTGGTGCTTTCTGCATTGGCACAAATCAAATTGATCTCAAAGCAGCAACCAAAAAAGGTGTCTCTGTTTTCAATGCACCGTATAGCAACACACGTTCTGTTGTAGAACTCGCCATAGCAGAAATGATTATCCTGATCCGCAACCTGCCGGATAAGTTTGCTAAAATGCACAATGGCCAATGGGACAAATCCGCTAATGGTAGTTTTGAAATACGTGGGAAAAAATTGGGCCTGGTGGGGTATGGAAATATTGGTACGCAACTTTCAGTTATAGCTGAATCGTTGGGGATGAAAGTTTTCTATTATGATCGCGAAGAAAAACTTGCACTGGGAAACGCAACCAAATGCAAATCCCTAAAAGAGTTGTTCGAGCAAGTGGATGTTATCTCGCTTCACGTAGATGGTCGTCCTGAGAATGAGAACATGATTGGCAAGCAAGAGTTTGGGTGGATGAAGAAAGGTGTGATTTTCATCAACCTGAGCCGCGGACATATTGTTGATATTCAAGCTTTGAAAGAAAGTATTGAAAATGGAACGGTTGCCGGTTGCGGGGTCGATGTGTTTCCAGAGGAGCCGATCAGTAACCAGGAGGAGTTTCAATCTGAATTAAGAGGATTACCGAATACGATTTTAACCCCCCACATTGGCGGGAGTACGTTGGAGGCACAGGAGAATATTGCCAACTTCGTTCCTTCAAAAATCATTGATTACATCAATACCGGTAGTACTTCCAACAGTGTAAACTTCCCGAACCTTACCTTGCCCATTTTGGAAAATGCACATCGGTTAATCCATATCCACGATAACGTACCGGGTATCCTGGCAAAGATAAATCAAGTACTTGCCCATCATGGGATCAACATTGTGGGACAATACCTCATCACCAACGACCTGATTGGATATGTTATTACCGATATTGATAAAGCGTACGACAAAGAGGTGATCAAGGAGTTGCGGCAGATCGAACATACCATAAAGTTTAGGGTATTGTATTAAGGTTGGTCGTGTATTGTTTTCAAACAGCTGAATCATTGCTATATTAGATCGATCAAATCTTATAGTACAACATAGCAATGAACAACACTTCAAAACTGAAGCAAGCGCTTCATGACATAATCTTTGAAGCGGAAACACCAGCAGGAAGAGCGTTTGACATTGCGCTTATTGTCTGTATTCTTTTAAGCATTCTTGTTATCACCCTTGAGAGTGTGGAAGAAATTGGAATGCAATATGGAAAGATACTTTACGGAATCGAATGGGTTTTCACTATTATCTTCTCGATTGAGTATTGCTTGCGCATCTGGACCGTTACAAAAAAACGTACCTATGCGTTAAGCTTTTTCGGTATCGTTGACCTGCTCAGTATTCTACCCACCTACCTAAGCCTTTTTATGACCGGGGCAAGTTCACTGTTGATTATTCGAAGTCTTCGATTGATCCGGATCTTTCGCATCTTAAAATTAGCACGGTTCGTTGGCGAAGGAAACAACCTGGCGATGGCACTTAAATCTGCCCGTCATAAAATAACAATCTTTCTGCTCACCATTGTAACAACGATCATCATCACCGGTACATTGATGTATTTGATTGAAGGACGTGAAAACGGATTTACCAGCATTCCTAAAAGTGTTTATTGGGCTGTAGTTACTATGACCACCGTAGGGTATGGCGACATTGCTCCGCAAACTGCAGTGGGCCAAACCCTCGCATCTTTAATTATGATTCTAGGCTACGCGATCATTGCGGTTCCTACGGGAATTGTAACGGCTGAACTTACCTTCCACCGGAAAAAAGATGTTAGCACGAATGTTTGCAAAAATTGCTTAAAGGAAGGACATGATGTTGACGCTGTGTTCTGTAAGTACTGTAGCGCTAAGCTAGACTAAGCGAAAGCTACTGATTGAACAAACTTTCATTTTGCGAAAACGATTGCATCAAATAAAAAAATATCCACCGAATTTGGAGAGGTGGATTTCGAACCCCATTTCAGACAGGTTTTGAGCTGCCACCCATCCGCAACCTTCCACTGTTATCCTGCTTTTAGGGCGAGGTCCCGACAAGTCGGGGTGAGGCCTGGTTTTGGTAGGCGCTTGACTCGGCATTGTATTCGTGTTAGGTTCGAAAAACGTGTCCCAAATCCGAGTGGATATGTTCGCAAGGTACAAGAATAAAAAAGTGGATACACTATTGAATAAAACCTAATTTTTGCATAACCCTTCCTATCTTTGGATTTGTGTACAAAATTTAATTATGACCCCCATCAATTTTAGTCCTGGCCCTTCTCAATTATATTTTACTGTTCCCGACCACATCCGGCAAGCGCTTAAGGAAAACATCCCCTCTATCTCCCACCGCAGTCCAATATTTGATGCCGTGGTGAAAGAAGCGTATGAAAACTTACGTGAATTGCTCAGCATTCCTGACAGCCACCACATTTTCTTTTTAGGTTCTGCAAACGAAGCCTTCGAGCGGATCCTACAAAACCTTGTGGAAAAAAAATCTTTTCACTTTGTGAATGGTGCTTTTAGTAAACGGTTTTACGAGTTCGGAAACATGTTGGAAAAAAACCCAATCAAATTTTCCGTTCCTGATGGACAGGGATTTCAAGGACCGTTTCCAATCGATCCCGATACAGAACTGATTGCTGTTACCCATAACGAAACCAGCACCGGGGTTTCTTTCCCGCTTGACGTTATCAATAGTCTGAAAGATCAATACCCGAATAGCTTAATCGCGGTGGATGCAGTTTCCTCCATCCCCTATCCCCAATTTGATTATTCTAAAATCGACAGCATGTTCTTTTCTGTTCAAAAAGGATTTGGCCTTCCTGCAGGTTTAGGAGTTTGGATAGTCAATGATCGCTGCATCGAAAAAGCCGAACGACTGAAAAGCAAAGGTATCGTCATCGGAAGTTATCACAGTCTTCCTTCATTGCTTCAAAATGCTAAAAAGTATCAAACACCCGAAACACCGAACATGCTTGGGATTTACTTGTTGGCAAAAGTTTCCAGTGACATGGTAAGAAGAGGAATTAAAAATATTCGAAGTGAAACGGATTATAAAGCCACCATCCTTTATCAAACGTTGCAGCAACATCCCAATCTACAAGCATTTGTAAAGGATAAAAGCTTTCAATCAAAAACTGTTATTGTGGCGGAGTCAGGTGAATTCACCAAACCCATAACACAACTTTTGCATGAAAAAGGGTTGCAACCGGGCGATGGCTATGGAGCCGCAAAGGCAACACAACTTCGTTTTGCCAACTTCCCTACACATTCGAAAGAGCAATTTGAATTGTTAGTGGATACTTTACTCCTCAAAAATTAAATGTAAATACCTATCTTCGGGTAGATGAAACCTAAAAAAAATACAGAACAAAATTTTATAATTGACAGGTTGACGGACTCAATTTTGAACACTATTTCGGGAGACAGCTTTCTGACCGAAATTTCAATTTTGACTAAAGCAGACCTAAAAAATATCACGCAAAAAAAGGGATGGAATTTCGATTGGAAGTCAGAGTTCAACGATTTGAAAAAAGAAACCTATAAGTTAACAATTGTAAACAATCCAGACATTATCCAAGGTCTGTTGGCAATAACCATTGAGAATGACCATATCTTTATGGATCTGTTGGAAAGCGCACCTTTCAACGTGGGAAAAAACAAATTATATGAAGGTGTGGCCGGAAATTTAGTAGCATACGCTTGTAAAGTCTCATTTCAAAAAGGGTTTGAGGGATTTGTAGCATTTACTGCCAAAACAGCTTTATTAGATCATTACAAAAAAACATTAGGTGCTTACCATTTCAAGAATCAACGAATGATAATTGAGACCGCACCTGCCAAAATTTTGGTTGACAAATATTTTAAAACGAAATAAAATGGGACACATAAAAGAACCGAAAGGTGTGGATTTTTTAATTAAAAGTCCGCCTTTAACAGACCAGGAAAGGAAAGAAATCAGTGATTTTATTAAAAGACGTAAATCCAAAAAGCGGACAGAAAAGCCAATTTCCAAAAAACATACGGAGAACGCATGAAATTATAACTGGTTTGTACCCAAAGTTCGAAATAAACTTCGTGACACAACCATGGATGCCTGGAGACAGATTATTTTTTCTTCAAAATAGAGATTCTAATTTCTCGGAATTATTTCGTTAGCATACTCACTTTTTTTATACGCTTCTACATCCCAAACCAGATTACAGCAATTCATTATATAATCTGCGATGGGACCAAGTCCTCTTTCATTTCTACGTTTGTCAACATTGTCTGGGTCTTCAAGTGCTAACACATAATACTCATTAGTCTTCATGTTCCACGAAATCTGGCTTCCATAAATTTGCTTCCGTCCGCTTTTGAGAGCCACACGATCTTCCAACAGTGCAAGGCTGGAACCTTTTGCATTTCCAGCTTTGTAGGCATCTCTCATAACAGGAAGATATTTCTCCTGCCCTTCCAAGGTTGCGTGTTGAATGACCATAAATAGCGTGGTGTTTGCTGCTGACCCTATAGAAGCTGCTCCCAACCAACCATATTTATCGATAATAGCACTGACACTAAGAAAATTAATAGAATCAGTACTTTCCATTTTCTTGAAAAGTAACTTCATCTCTGGTGAATCAGCACCATATTTTTCGATAGTGGAATCCATTTGATTTCGATATTTCTGATCTTCGTACTCAATATTCATTAATACTTTCGTAAGAGAATCATATTGCTTTCTCAGGATTGAGTCATC
>JBGTGG010000091.1:0-7103 GCA_041746855.1 Cyclobacteriaceae bacterium
ATCAAATCGAAAGAGATCAATGACAATGAACAGGCATCCATACTCGCACAGCAAGGATATAACTTTAACACGAAGTATGAAGGCTATGATTTTGATAATGATATCTACAACGGTCTTTTCTTTGCTTTGGAGCGCTATGATCATCCGCTAACAAGAAGTTTGCAAGGACATCAACGGGGGGCAGCCCGTGCGTTGGTTACCCGCACCCAGGAGGATTTAATTTATTCCGGTGGTAGTGATGGTCGCATCATCCGCTGGAAACATACAAACGGACAATGGATCGCTGAAACATTGGTAACGAATCCAACCTATCAAATTTATAGTATGGATATTTCCAATGACGGAAAACAATTGGTTACAGCCGGGCTCAATACTACCAACGCCAGCAATAACTATGTTGTTTTGTACAATCTTGATAACATGTCTTCCCAAAAAATAAATGGCTTTGTAAACGCTATCGAGAACATCAAATTCACACCCGATGGAAAAGGATTTTATGCCCGCGACAATTCCGGAAAGAGCATTAAGTACAGTGATCTTGCTACTACGAAAGAAGTTATCAAGAGCAACGTAAAACTTACTGCCATTGATTTAAGTTCGGATGGTGACCAGCTTGCAGGTGCAGGTGATAATGGCAGCCTTTTTACCTGGGATATAAAAAATAATTTTGCAGTGCGTGAAATCAAAAACCTGGCGCGTGCCCTTACTTCGGTTTCCTTTACAAAAGAAAAAGGACAGCTGATCATTGGGGACTATTCCGGTCAGGTAAAAATTCTGAACAATGGTGTAATTGTGCGCACATTGTCGGGTCACATTTCACCGGTTGAGCAAATTAAGTTTAACCACAAGGGAAATTTTATGGCCACTGCCAGCAAAGACAAGACTGTCCGCCTTTGGAATTTGAGCAAACTCAATGAACAACCTATCGTGCTGAGTGATCACCATGATTGGGTGTGGAGTATCGCCTTTAGTCCTGATGATGAACAGTTGCTCGCGGGTCTGCAAAGTACCGCAGAAACCTTAAAAGGTATTGAGGAAACAATCCATGCGTGGCCGACAAAAATTGAAACGATGTCTCATATTTTATGTGGGGAAATCTCGCGCAATATGACGAAAGAAGAATGGGATTTATATGTAGGTGATGACCTGAGTTATGAATCCACCTGTCAGAACTATCCGGAAAATTATAAATGATAAAACATTACTTACTTTTTCTTTTTGCCGTAAGCATTACCCTTTCATCCAACTTCGTGTATGGGCAGTCCACTTCGTGTGCGCAAACATTGCGTTTGGCCCAATCGGTGTATGAACAAGGTAGATTACAAGAGCTCAATGGTATCCTGGAAGCGTGTCTGCAAAATGGTTTCACAAAGCAAGAACGAGTGGAGGCTTTTAAACTTTTAACACTTGCCTATATCTATCAGGAAGAACCGGAGCAGGCAGATGAGTCGATGCTATCGCTTTTGCGTACCGATCCCTATTTTGAAATCAATGAAGGTGCAGACCCTGCTGAATTTGTTGCCCTTTACCGCACGTTCAGAACACACCCAATCTACCGCGCAGGCATGAAAGTGGGTGTCAATCTATCTTATCCAAATATACGGGAACGTGTAATCGCTGTACAAGGAGCATCAGTAAGCTATAGTCCAAAAATTGATTTTCAATTTGGTGCTGCATTCGAAATTCCACTTACGAACAGAATTGTATTGGCACCTGAATTAAACTTTCAACTGAAATCATTTTATTATGACCTTGATAAAGATTTAGATGTTGATTTAGAAAACAGTACGGAAGGTATCGAAAAACACGCCTGGATTTCGTTGCCCGTTCAGGTTCAATACAGCCTTGTTCCGGATTCAAAATTCAATCCCTTCATTGCCATAGGAGCATCCGCGGATTATTTGATGTCATCGTCCATCTCTTTAAATAGATTGGCGGTAAACGCTGCCGCCAGTCCACAGCGATCATTCGATGTTGACCGAAACGCATTAAACGTTAGCCTGTTAATTTCCGGGGGTGCAAAGTATCAAATTGGTGGTGGGATGTTATTGGTAGAACTCCGCTACTCGTATGGATTACTCGAGGTGAGCAATCGGGAGCACGCATTTTCCAACTCTACTTTGCTTTTCGATTACAGCTATGCGGATAGTGTTTTTAAAATGAATTCCATTTCAGCCACCATTGGCTATGTCTTCAATGTTTTTAATCCCAAAAAATTGAATCGCGCGAAATGAAAATAGTGAAGTACATACCTTTTCTCCTTCTCCTGGTTTTTTCTTGTCAGGATTCCAATGACCAACCCTTTGCTGGCAGGAAAACATTTATGGTTTTTTATGAAAGCAACCAAAATTTAACTAGCGTTGGAGCAAAAGAAATTTCGGATGGTTTTTTAATCCTTAGCAATGAAACCAGTCCATTGGGCAGTCATGGCCTGCTCACCAAAACAGATAAGAGTGGAAGCATCATACTATGGCAAACCCAACTTCCCAATGCAGTGTTCAAAACTTTTGCACTTGGGCCGGATGGTTACATCGTTGCAGGCGATAGTATCAAAATCAACGCCTCTGACACCATACCGGTTTCGGATCTTATTATCTCCTCGATCATACTCTATAAAGTAAATCAATCCGGGGCCATCATTAATAAAAAAGTAATTGCTGACGACCATGCAACACAAAACTATACTGATTTCCGCGGCAATGCCATGACATTCAATAGCACAGATGAACTTATCCTTTTGGGAACCTACGAAGAAGGCGCTGCCCAGGCTACAGTAAAGCCCTTTGTAGCAGCACTTAACCCCGGTACGCTTGAAATTGAATGGACTCAAAATTATAACTCCATTACCCGAGATTACATCAACGCTAACGCAGTACATGCCACCAGCACGGGAAATATTGTATGGGCAAGTGGGGTACTGCGGGAGCAAGGCAATTTTAGTAACTCATACCTCTCCGTCCCTTTCATAAAAGAAAATTCGGTTTTTGAGAACAATGACCTATTGGGCGAAGCTTCTGATCAACGCTACACTGCAAGCGATATACAATTCAATGCATCACCTGCATTCGGGTTTGGTGTTATCGGATCGTATGCAGGAACCGATGGGTTAAAAAGTAATTTCTTTTTTAGCCGGGTCGACAACGGAGGCAATTTCATTCAAAGCACTATACAATATTTTGATGGTGCAAGTGCCAGTGTGGCTGTAGACAAGGAAATTTCTGCTAGTGAAGATGAAGGACAAGCGATCGCTGCCACTAGTGATGGTGGTTTTGTTTTGGCGGGCACCATGGAAACCACTCCGAATTTTGGCAATGGCGGCACAGATATCATGGTCATTAAAATAGATGCCGCAGGAAATCTACTTTGGAGAAATTATTTTGGTGGTAGTGGAAATGAATCAGTAAGCTCGATAATAGAAACCAGCGATGGCGGTTTGTTGCTGTGTGGAACCCGGGTACTGGGCGGATTGGGATCCACATTCATTATGAAGCTGAACAGTGATGGTGAGTTAAAAGATTAAGTATGAAAAAAATTTTACGCGCATTCTTATTTTTCTCATGTTTTGCAGCAACTGCCGCTTTCGGACAAGCAGGTGAAATCAGCATTTCAGCAATAACCGGTGGGGTTAGTGCAAGCCCCTTGGCAGGTGGTACAAACAACATTGCCGTATTTGGAATAAGTTTTGAAAAAGCTGATGGTGCAACTTCAGATATTACGCAAGTAATTATTCACCTAAGTGCAGGTGCCGGTGGCAAATTCACCAATCCAAGATTATACCGGTCCAACAATACAATCTTTGAAGGTATCGGTTCAGAGGCTCTGGTAAGCACCGGAATGATCGGAACAACTCCCGATATTTTTACTTTCGATGCAACACCCATAACCAACTTTGCTGTTTCAGGTACACCCCAAGAAACAGCACAAACCAGAAATTTCTTTGTTGTGGTAGATGTAGATCCGGCAGCCGATGAAACTACTCCAACCATTGCGCCTTCCATTACAGAAGTTGATATCACAGCAGCAACTACTGTGAATGCTGCTACCATAAACGGAACTACCTATTCATTCACAGGAATAGCACCGGATATAACAAGTGTAGGCCCCGGATCCAGTACGTGTGTGGGCGAAACAATCACCATTACTGGTACAGGATTTAGTAGCCCTACGGTTACCATTAATGGAGTGACTGCCAGTATCACTTCCTCAAGTTCAACAGAAATAGAAATTACTGCTCCGGGAGGAGCTGCCATTGGTACACACCAGATTGAAGTGGAAAATTCAAATGGGAGTTCAGATAATTCTTCCAATTATACGATTAGACTTATCAATCCTTCGATTCCTGTAAATCCGAGCAAACTTAGTCCTATCCCTAATGAGGATTTTAATATTATCGTAGGTACCGGAACACAGACTGGAGTAAGTTATCGGGTAAGAAGAATTTCTCCTGGCCTGCCTGGATCATTCTCTGCTCCTCAAAACGGAAATGGTGGAATTCTTACTTTTGGCCCTTATTCCCATAACCCATTTGTTTCAACAACCTATGTATACGAGGTCGAGGCAAGTTCATCAAACTGTGGTAATGTAACCTTAACGCAAACTGCCTCAGTGACTATTGCAGCCTTGTCTGCGGATGCAGGTTCCAATGCAACTATCTGTGAGGGCGAGGGAATTGTTCTTGGAGCTTCCCCTTCAGTTTATGGCGGGTCTGGCTTTTACTATATTGAGTGGACCTCCAGCCCAGCTGGCTTTATAAGCAATGAAACAAATCCGGCACTTGTTCCGCCTGTAGGAGTTAATACTTACACACTTTCGGTGATCGATTCTGATGGGAATACAGCTTCCGATGATGTCGTTATTACGGTTCAAGAAAAAACCAATCCGGCAGACCTTACCATTAATTTCAACCCAAATGTAGTCTCCATTGAAAATGATGCTGACCCACTAAACCTTTCCTTTACATCGGCCGATCCAGGTAGTGGTGTTTTCACTGGCTTTGGCGTAAACCCTTCTACAAACAAGTTCTTTCCTGCTGCTGCTCCATTGGGTGAAAATGACATCACACTAAATTTCACCAACGCCAACAATTGCATTACATCAATTTCCAGGACCATTAACGTGTATGACCCAAATGCATTCCTAAGTGTATTGGAGCCGTTTTACTGTCCTGTAGGGATTGAGGATCTGGATATCGTTGTGCCCAGCGGATATGGATATTTGGATATTATCTTACAAGATCCATTGGGCGATGATATCCCTTCTGGAAGTGGTTGGACTAAAAACAATGCTACACGAGAGGTACAACTTCAACTATCAGTTTTGCCCCAAGGAAAAAGCCAATTTACCATTACTTACACCTATACCTACATTTCAAGCTATACGTATAATTCCTATTTTGATTTTAATTGTTTTTGTTTCATAACCGATGTTACCCCTGTATACAGTACTATCAATATACCGGTACGGGTGCCGTTAACAATCAATACCCCACCTGAAACGGAGGTCAATGTTAAACAACCCATTAGCCTGTGTCGCAATGCTACAGAACTAGAGATTACGGGGCGGCCCTTTGGTGGAATTTGGCTAGGACCGGGAATATCCGCTGTCAGTGATAATAGCCTACCAACATTTTCTCCAGGAGAAAATGGCCAGGCAAGATTTAACCCAGCATTGGCCAACATTGGTATCAACAACCTTCGCTATGTATTTGAAGACAACTTTGGATGTAGGGATACGACCTATTTTCAAATCAGGGTCTTCGATATTCCTGCGGTAGATTTTTCTGCTGGGAATGGTTGTGTTGGGATACCACTCCCTTTTTCCCCGTCAGTGAATATTCCGGCAGGGGTTAGTGTATCGAATTATGTATGGGATTATGATGATGAATTTGATCCGGAAACCTTCATTACTTTGACATATCCAACATCACACGACTATACCTCCAGCCAAAATTATAATGTGAAGCTTACTGCCAATACAACTGACGGATGCACCGTTTCCCGTGAAAGGGTTGTCCCGGTTGGTGACATCCCCGATCTTGCAATTAGATGGAGAGGTGTATGCAATGGCGATGATTCTGAATTTGAAATTGTTTCGAATTTTTTCAATAATACAAATGGACTGGTCGAGGAATTAGAATGGGAGTTTGGGGATAATACAAGTTTTTCAATAAGTCATCCCCTGATTAGTATTAGTGATAAAATAGTATCCCATCAATACGGGAGCACAGGATATTACACTGCACAAGCAACTCTTACATCAAATTTAGGATGCTCGATTACGAAATCTACAACCGTATTCAATGTTCCAACCATTGGGGCCATTTCCGATCTAAACGAATACCTGGAAGAATTTAACACTGCATCATTTGATGATCATGGATGGAAATCAGGAGGCATTGCATCTTCATGGGAATGGGGCACACCAACTTCAGCAATAATTAATAATGATTTTCCTGGCGGTGGTTCCGCATGGGTTACAAATCTTGCGGGATCCTATAATGACAATGAAAAATCATGGGTACATAGTCCTTGTTTTGACCTCTCGCAAATAGATCGTCCGGTCATTTCATTTGATTATCAGATTGAAACACGGAATCCCATTGATGGCGCAGTATTGCAAATGAACACCAGCACGACAACAGATGTTGATAGTGATTGGAAAATTGTAGGATCGACCGGCAATGGCAAAAACTGGTTTAATCAAAACGGAATTTTTGCAAATCCAGGAAATCAAGCCATCAATCAATCGGGTTGGTCAATAGCGAACGCAACGGAGTGGAGGAATGCAATCTCCTCGTTGGATGAGGAGCTTGAGTCTTTAACTCCCGCACAAAAAACAAAAGTACGTTTCCGTTTTGCTTTTGCAAGTGCCCAAAACGAAGGGGGTGCCCTACCCGAAGGCTTCGCTTTTGACAACGTGAAAATATCCCAACGCGATCGCATTGTGTTGCTCGAATCCTTTACAAATTCAGGCGGAACCAACAGCCCGGGTGAACCCAATAAAGTTGCCAATCTAAACATCAACACTAATTTTTTAAATGAAAGTGAGTTGGTGAAAATCGAGTACCATGTAGGCATTGGTGGACCCGGAACCGATCCTTTATT
>JBGTGG010000092.1:0-8180 GCA_041746855.1 Cyclobacteriaceae bacterium
AACAGCTTCGTTGTAGCTTTTCGTATTATTAAACTGTTCTGTCTCCACATAAATTTGTCTTCTGGGAACAGCAGCATTATCCGGCTCAACCAAATCATCCGGGAAACCAGTTCTCCTCCACTCGGCCCAGCCTTCATAGCCGTGCATAAACAAATGGATCCAACGCTGTGTTGCAATTTGTTCTATTGCTGTAGCAGCTTCGTATTCAATACCAGGCTCCAATAAAAAGTCTGCAACACCGGTTGCACTACCCGTCCATTGACGAATAGAATGCTCAATAGCAAGATTATAATTGGCTTCTGCTTCTGCGTCACCACCTGCTATCCAATCTAACTTAGCCGCCTCAGCTTTTGCAAATAAAACCTGTGCATAGGTTACTAAATACACGGGTGCATCCTGTGCCCATATTGCATCGCCCAAAAGTGAATACTTCTCCGTATCGAAATTTTCGGTATCTCCAAACAGTTGACCAACATACTCATCATCGGTGCGATTTGGATTTCCATAGACCGGTAACCGTGGATCATCAAACGGTTTCATCTTATCAACCAAGCCTTCTGTTAATGCCCACCATTCTCTATTTTGAATTACAATTTGGCCAAACCAATAGTTTTGATTGTTGGCATCGGCCAGATGCTTAAAGACCAGGTTATCAGCGTTGGATTCAAGTACACCATCACTTAGCGCATCATTGAATTCAGCTTCTCCTTTTGCTGGGTCTATCTTCGATAACCGAAGTGCCATTAACATGCGAATGGTGTTGCCCAACTTTTTCCATTTAGCCAGATCACCATTATAGATGATATCATTGGTCATGGTGCCTGCAACAGGAGTATCATTTGCTTCTTTTAACAATGCAAAAAGTGCATTATAAATTGATTCTTGTGTGTCATACGCAGGTGTAAAAGTCAAATCTCCTTTTAACGATTCTGTATACGGCACATCCCCCCAGCGATCGGTCACGTGCCAAAAGAAGTACGCTTTCAATACCTTGGAAACCACCAAATGATTGTTCACTGTAGAAGTATTCAACACCGTTTCTATGTTCATCAGCGGCCCCTGGTACAACCAATAAAAACTCGTACTGGTTTGTGGATACAAAGATGCATTCACGTATTGGGTTTCTGCCAAATACTGCGCCATAAACTCTCCTGTTGGTGTGGAGCTCAAGCTCGGTAATGATAGCATTGCGTTTGCCAAAAGTTGCGGTGCTGATGCTTCACTTGGTCTATTGGGATTAATGTTTATGTCATCATCAAAATTATTGCAACTCCCTAAAAGAACGATGCAAAAAAGTATACTATATATTTTTTTCATGATCATCTAAGTTTAAAAGGTGATGTTCAAATTAACGCCATACGACCGCACCGTATTGATCTGACCGGATTCATACCAGCCAATGGATTGACTTCCGGTAGAAAGTTCGGATGGATCCAATCCTTTTGGAGCACTTTGATACAGCATCGCTGGATTTCTCGCTACGAAGGCTACACCAATTTTCTGAAACGGTAGTTTCGACCATTCACTTTCGTGGAATGTGTACCCTACCCGAATCTCACGAATTTTCAAGTACGATGCATCATAAAGCCAATCTTCGTAAATCCTCCTGGCTACTACCCCGTAGTAGGCTTGAGGGGTTACGTATGCTGTTACTGCTTCCCCTGTTTCCTCAGAGATTCCATCCACGCGAACACCTCCACCATCGGCCAATGGATCACGAACATTGAATCCTTTATCATTCATCTCTACAGTAACCGGATCCAACCCTGTACGAACCGCCAACATTTTTGAACGACTAAAGAATTGTCCACCAATTTGAAAATCCATCATCATCGAAAAATCAAAATTTCCATACCGTAAAATACTTTGAAATCCCCCAACAAAATCAGGAAGCACACTTCCAAAATCGTGGGATGCATCTGTAAAAAGTGGCAAGTTGTTCGTGCCTAACAATTTTTGCCCAGTTTCCGGATCACGCCTGTATGTCTGGCCTACCAAACTTCCAAAGGGTTTTCCTACATAGGAATTTAAGTAACTGGTAGTAGAAGAGTACGTTGTCCTTCCATATTCATATACATTTATTCCGGGATATAGCTCAACAACTTCACTTTCGTTCTTACTGATGTTGACCATTAAATCCCACGTAAGTTTTCCGGTTTTTATTGGAGTTCCAGTTAACGATAGCTCAAATCCTCTATTTTCAATTTGACCAGCATTGATAGTGGCCGTGCTATAACCGCTCGTTCCTGAAACATCCAATTGAATGATCTGATCTTTATTGACTTGCCTGTAATAGGTAAAGTTGGCGCCTAACCTGCCTTGAAAAAAACCTAAATCCAGCCCTGCTTCGTAGGAATTGGCGAAGGAGGGTTTAATGTTCGGGTTGTTTAAATTATCAGGCACTGTTAAGGTGTTGGCATTTGTGGTGCCTGCATATACGGTTCCAACATTATAAAACGATGTGGTTTGATATGGAGACAAATCTGAACCAGCCTGTGCGAAGCTCGTGCGTAATTTTCCTAAAGACATAGGGCCCCATTGTATCATTTCGCTAAACACCCAACTAGCAGAAATGGACGGATACCAATACGAGTTGTTATTTGTTGGTAACGCTGAGGAGTTGTCATTCCGAATGGTGGCATCCAAAAAGTACGTGCCTTTGTAACCAAACGAGGCCATTGCGTATCCACTTCTGATTTGTCTTCTCAACTCATAGGATGTTGTTGCGGGACGATCAATAGAAGCATCAATATTATAAAACCCCGGGGCAGATAAGCCACCTACTGTTGCCATCGATAAGTACGAGTACTTGCGATCAAAAACGTTGCCACCAACAATTGCATTCAATGAGAAGTCATCCCATGTTGCATTGTACTCCGCCAAAAATTCGTAATTCATTTCCTGGTTTTGATACTTGCCTATAGAGTAGTATGGATTTCCTGTTCCACCAAAAGCTTGATAGGATTCAATGTTTTGCGTATACATATCACCGCGCATGAAAGCACTAACTTTTAGTCCAGGCAGCACTTTGTATGAAAGGCCCACATCCCCAAAAAAGCGATCGCGTTTATCTGTAGTAGGATTTTCGTAGGCAAGGAAATAAGGGTTTGCCCAGTACAATGGATTAAAATTTGTAATTTCACCCGTGACATTGCTCGGTCTGCGTAGATTCCAATGCAGCATGGTTCCATCATCGTACTGATAGTCTTTCAACCGGTTCATATCCACGTTGCGTTGAAACCATTGGCCCAGATAACGTGATCCATCTTCAGAACCCTGGGATGGTCGCTGGGCATTGTTCGTTGCGTAGTTGATATTGGTGGCGAGGTTGAGTTTTGTTGTGATATCAATTCCGGCACTCAACCCCAAATTATTCCTTCTCAAAAATGTGTTCGGTTCAACTCCTTCAATTCGTGTATCATTGAAGCTCAACCGAAAATTTGAATTTCCACTACCTCCCGCAACAGAAATCCCATTGTTGGCATTGATGCCGGTTTCAAAATAATCTTCAATATTATTGGGCTGCGGAACGAAAGGCGTCAATTGACCATAGGTCGGATCTTGCGGGTAGAAACTAAATACGTCCCGTACCAATGTTCCGTCCATCTTAGGTCCCCAACTCTCATCAACCGCCATATCAACATATTTATCTCCGTTGGGAAGGGTTCGCCAGTTTTGACTCGATCCTCCTCCATACAGATTTTGATACGGCATAAAGTTCCCTGCCTTCTCCACCATTAAAGAAGAGTTAAGTTCAACGGTAACTTTTTGAGATCCTTTTTTACCTTTCTTGGTGGTGATCATGATAACACCGAATTGTCCACGTAAACCATATAGTGCAGATGCAGTCGGGCCTTTTAATACGTTGACCGATTCAATATCTTCTGGATTAATGTCTTGTCCCAGATTTCCCAAATCCACACCCGCACTTCCTGAAAAATTAGCATTCGAAATTGGAGTTCCATCCACAACGATTAGCGGTGCATCGTTTCCGTTGATCGAGTTCACACCGCGAATTTTTATTTTTTGTGTACCACCCATACTGGCTCCGGACGAACCTACAACTTGTACACCGGCTATTTTACCTGCAAGTGACCCTATTACATTTTGTTCTTTCGTAAACGTTAGATTTTCACCTTTTACTTGTTGGGTGGCATAGCCGATAGACCGTTGTTCGCGCGTAATACCCAAAGCTGTTACTACTACTTCATCCAATGATTTAGCATTCAGTTCAAGCTTAACATCAATGGTTGTCCTGTTGTTGATCGATTCTTCAATGGTATGAAAACCGATAAAGGAAAATACCAATACCCCATCACCGGAAGGTACTGTTAATGTATATCTTCCATTTCCATCAGTGGCCGTTCCAGTAGTAGTCCCTTTGAGTACTACACTTACACCGGGCAGGGGATCACCCACTTCATCCACAACGACTCCTCCTATTGTAAGTTCATCCCCTTCCACAAAGGCAGTCTCTTCATCCCTTCTTACAATCAGGATGTTTTTCTTTAGCTCCCGGTAAGTAAAGGGAGTCTCCGCCAACAGAATTTCAAGGGTTTCAGATAGTTTTCGCTTGGCTTGTGGCAAGTCTAAATCGCTTATTGAGCTGATATCCCCAGTGCGGTATACAAAGCGAAACGGGGTAAGTTTCTCAATTTTTTTAAGGGCACTTTCCAGCGATTCACCCTTTAAAGCAAGGGTCAATTCGGTTGTTTCTGCACTCTGACCGCTTGCCGGGGTTGCCAGAATAACTTGCAGACTAAAAACAGACAGTATTAAAAAAACTAGACTAATACGCATAAGCTGATAAATTGTTTGCCTTTGAATCAGCCATGCAGGGTTGGCCCGGCAATTAAACACAGGCCATCCTTTTGCATGAGATAAAGAAAAATTCATAATTTTGATATGTTTTAAGTGATTGGTCAATTGTTTAAAACTGCTTGGATCGATTGCAGTCGATACAAGAAGTACTACCACGGTAGTGCGAACTTCCAAACTCTATCGCCCTTGGCGGTGGGGTTTGGATTTTTTTATCCTCATTTACATAATGTTGTATTTAAGTATATCATAAACAACCTTTACCTGTAATCGTATACTGCTTATCACCTGACGCTGTGAAATCAGTTCCATTAAATTCACATATTACTTTTAATATCTGTTCTAAATTTTCGCCACCAACAAATGTTGCGGTGAAGCGACAATTTTTTGCGTTTGTATTTTCAAAATCTATATCCACATTGAACCTGGTTTCAAGTTGTGCGATCGCTTCATCCAATGTAGTGTCATCAAAGAAAATATCATGTTCGGTCCAGGCGATGCTTTCGCTGCTTGCAACGGCACGCTGCTTTACCCGGTCGTGTCCTTTATCAAAGGTCAGTTCCTGATCGGGTGTTAAAATCCCAAATACTTGCTTGTCATCGCTAACTTTCACCTTGCCCCTGGTTACGGTAACGGTAATGCTGCTATCACCTGCGTATGCTTTAATGTTAAATGCAGTACCCAACACCGTTGTTTTAAGTTTGCCTGTATACACAATGAACGCTTTGTCCGGATCATGTTTAATATCAAAATAGGCTTCACCGAGAAGCGTAACTTCACGGGTAGGATAATTGTCAAAAGAGGTTGGATAATCCAGGTAACTACCAGCATTTAAGAGTACCATACTACCATCGGGCAACTTCACATACTGATGTTCTTCTGCGGGAACGGGCTGTGCCTCTGTTGCTAATTCCGATGCGTTATCTTTTGGTAAAACAAAAAGAAAGAGGATGGCAGTCGTTAGAAATAGAAACACAAAAGCCGCAGCCATTTTAAAGTAAGGCGTTGAATTTTTTTCGGATTTTAAATTCGTAGTGTTTGGCTGGGATAACAGGATCTCCGAAATGATGCGCTCGGTACTCTCAACGGAAAGTTTTTGATCCCCTTCCCGTTCAAGCCAACAGGCCTCAATCAATTCTTTTAATTCCAAATCGTTGTCAGAGGATTGGATCAGCTGCATCAATTCTGCACGCTCAGCTTCTGAGCATTTTCCATCAATGTAAAGTTGAAACAAGCGCGTGAGCCTTGGGCTATTCATAAAGTCGGTTTGGTCTATATAGTATAGACAATCGACTCACAAAAAAGGAGTAGTACAAACCGGATAAAATTTTAGTTTAGATTAAAATAACAGGAGAATCCGTTACTCAATTCAGGAAAATCAAAAGAAAAGTACTCACTACGCCCTCAAAATGGGATTTTATGGTACGGATGGCCTTTTGCATGTGGGTCTTCACGGTAAGCCTTGAGATGTTGAGTTTTAAAGCCACCTCCTCGTATTTAAGGCCTTTCTTGTGGCACAATTTGTAAACCTTCTGTTGCTGCGGGGGCATTTGACTCACCACTTCCTTTAAAATGGAATTATAATCGCGGTACGCCACACGATCTTCGGTTTCACAACTTGACTGGGGTAAATCCCGCTGCAACACGAGCTTTATTTGATCTTCTAGTGCCTTCCGTTTTAAAAGATTAAAAGCGTGGTTCTTTGCAATCGTGGATAAATAAGCAGGAAAATATTCTACGTCCCGCAAGGATTCCCGGTTCATCCACACCTTCATGAATACATCCTGTACCACTTCTTCTGCCATCACTTTTGATTTTGCAAGTTTAAATACAAAACCAAAAATCTTGTTTGAATACAATTCAAAGAGTTGCCGGAACGCAGCTTCATCACCAAGGGAAACCCTTGAAATGATTGATTCTGTTTCACTTTTTGAATTCAAAATAAATAGTGCTTAGTGCAATGAAGGCTAAACTTAAAGAAAAAATAGTCGGTGATCAAGTGGTTTTCAAACCTGAAAATGTTCAAAAATGATCTTTTCTGTATTTTGGAAAGTGCAAACTAGGTGTGCAATCCTCTATAACGCATACAAATTTCAACATTCGGGGTTGCATACGAACAACCCCGAATGTTGAAATAAAAATATTAATGCTTACCAGAAAATCGTATACAGCGCAGCGCAAATGATGAGAATAACAACCGCCCCAATATTGAATGCAGGAGTAGTGTGAAAAATTCCTTTTGTAAGAATGATCCCCTTTTCATCTGTTTTTCCTTTGCCTTCAATATGACTAATTCCGATAATAATCGCCATCGAAAGTAAGGTGGTGATCAACATCTGGTTCATAAAAGGAATGGTCACAAAAATAGATGCATCAGACCAACCATTGGGTGCAACTTTAAAATACATCGCGATTGGTATCGATAGTATAGCTCCCCAGATTGCAGCATTATTGGTAGCACGTTTCCAAAATAATCCCATCATAAATACCGCCAATACTCCTGGGCTAACAATTCCGGTATACTCCTGAATAAATTGAAACGCCTGCCCTAAATTTCCCAACATCGGTGCGATGATCATTGCAATTATTAACGCTATCACCACAACAGTTCTTCCCATAAAAACCATTTGCTTGTCGTTCGCAGTTTTGTTGATATAGGGTTTGTAAATATCCATTGCAAAAATAGTAGAGGTTGAATTCAGCATCGAAGCCAATGAAGAAACGATGGCTGCTGCAAGCGCTGCCAACACCAAACCTTTCAATCCCATCGGCACAAAACTGTTAATTAACCAGGGTGCGGCATTGTCGTTGATGATGGAACCATCTGCTTTGATAAAGCTTGGATCTGCTGTAGCCGCGGAGACTACACCATTCACATCTGAGTTTAACACAAAAGCGATAATTCCGGGAATCACAACAATCAACGGAATAATCAATTTTAAAAAACCTGCGAAGACCATTCCCTTTTGTGACTCAGCTAAACTCTTTGCAGCAAGTGTTCGCTGAATAATGTATTGATTAAATCCCCAGTAATAAATATTGGCAACCCACATTCCACCAATCAAAACCGAAAGCCCGGGTAAATCCCACCAGGCATCCTTTCCATCCGGGGTGATAATCTCCCCTTTTTGCAAGATCATGGAAAATTTTTGTGGTGCAACTTCATAAATGTGTTTGATGCCAGCAATAATTCCACCATCCGGGGTCACATGATCAAGTGCAATGAACGTTGTGATTAACCCACCGGCTACAAGCAATACCACCTGTACAACATCCGTCCAGGCCACGGCCGACAACCCACCCCATAAAGAATAGGCCGCAGCAAAAAGTCCAAGACCTATAATGGCATACATCATCAAACT
>JBGTGG010000093.1:0-16238 GCA_041746855.1 Cyclobacteriaceae bacterium
CCACACTTCGTAATGTAGGTGCTTCTGCACCGTATATGCACGATGGAAGATTTGCTACCCTGGATGACGTGCTTGATCACTATGCGCACGGAATACAGGCATCATCAACGCTGGACGGTATTCTACCTCCAGACGGCATGGTGCTTACAACAGAAGAACGTCAGGCGATACTTTCGTTTCTTGATGCTCTCACGGATGAGAAGTTCATGACTGACAACAAAAACAATGAATAATCCTACAATGATATGAGAACCACCTTATGCATTTTGGCAATCTGTATCATCGCTGTATCCTGCATGAGACAAAAGCAGAGAGGACCTCTTCCGATTTTTGGTGAGCGTGAAGTAAACGGCAGCGATACAATTTATCATGCAATAGCTCCCTTTCAATTTGTTGATCAGGATAGCATGGTGATTACAAACGCCACCTTCAAAGACAAGATATACATTGCAGACTTTTTCTTTACTTCCTGCCGCACCATTTGCCCCATCATGAAGACACAAATGCTACGGGTCTATGAAAAGACTAAGGCAATGCCCGATGTATTGATCTTGTCACACACGATTGATCCGGAATATGATACGGTGGCACTTCTTCATGACTTTGCAGATCGATTGGGCGTGCAGAGCAAGTATTGGCATTTCGTAACGGGTCAGAAGGATTCCATTTACAAGATCGCGCAAACGAGTTACTTCGCTACGGCTATGGAAGACAAAGAAGAACCAGATGGTTTTATTCACAGTGGTGCATTTTTACTCATCGATAAGAAAGGTAGAATCAGAGGGAAATATGATGGAACACTTGAAAATGATGTTGATCGCCTGATCATTGATATTGAACAATTACAAAAGGAAATCTGAAACGATTCATTTCCATATCGCTCATTCTTATACTGGCTTGTCAGAGTCTGTATCAGTTGGGCTTGTTCACCTATTTTGAAATTAACCGCGACTATATCGCGCAAGTACTTTGTGTTAATCGCGACCGCGTCAATCCAGAAGAGCCGGAGATTACGATGTGTGGAGGACAATGCTTCCTTAAGAAAAATCTCAAGCTGATTGACGAATCTTCATCGCAGGATGAAACGATGCCATCGTCACGCCTGAAAATTGAAATCCCTTCCTTTGTTTTATCAGAGCATTCATTTGCGTTGATTATTGCCGTAGTTGATCCTGAACTTCATTCAACACCATACCTTGTAACAGTCTCATCTGGTATTAGTGTTTCTGTTTTTCATCCGCCATCTCTCGGTTAGTTGAAACAAAATCTGCACTGCGCAATAAGCGCATGGGCATATTATCGTATTGTTTAACTAACTATTTTATGCATACTGATGGATTTTCCTGTATTTCATTTTGACTGGCTCAATGATCGTTTTCTCATTGCTGTCATTGCTATTCTTCATGTTTTAATTAATCATGGTTTGGCAGTTGGTTTTGTTCCCTTTGTAACGTGGTTGGAACAAAAAGGTGTGTCGGGTAGTAGTCCCGATCAAATCACAAATCCCGAGTGGGACAATCTCGCCTACAAGCTAATGTGGGTTGCCTTTATTATTACCACCACGGTTGGTGCCATGACTGGTGTGGGCATTTGGTTTTCGGCAGCGTTGGTTAGTCCTACTTCTATTGCCAGCTTAATTCGTGTCTTTTATTGGGCTTGGTTTACAGAATGGCTTGTGTTTGTTACAGAAGTGGTATTGATTCTGATTTATTTCCTCACGTGGAAAAACAGTAACAAAACACTTTCAGCAAAAGTACGACACATCAAGTTTGGCTGGTTCTTAAGTATTTTTTCATGGATCACGATGGCGATCATTGTTGCCATTCTGGGCTTTATGATGGATCCAGGTAACTGGAACACAAATCACAGTTTGCTCAATGGATTTCTCAATCCAATTTATTTGCCGCAACTGTTCTTCAGAACGCCAACGGCTATGGTGGTTGCCGGAACGTTTGCCTTTTTTCTTATTCTTTTATTTACTGATCGTGATACTGAACTGCGAACCAAAGCAGTCAAAACGGTTTCGATATGGATACTATGCTGGGCACCACTTTCCTTGGTTGCCGCCATTGTGTACTACCGCGCCATGCCTGAAGCGATGACTGCCAACATGAGTACAGCCGTTGGTTCAATGGACTTTGCTCAATATTATAATCTGCTCAAATACTTCATTGTCGGTGGAATATCGCTGGCGGTAATCATTTCAGTTTTTGGTCTTATAAAACCAAAGCAAGTGCGACTGTACATGGTGGTGCTACCGATGTTTATGGCGTTTGGGTTTCTGGGAATCTTTGAACGGGTACGCGAGTTTATCCGCAAGCCTTACGTGATTGGTGGATACCTCTATTCAAACCTTTTGCGGGTTGAAGATTATCCATTATACAAACGCGATGGCGTATTGAAACATGCCACCTACACCTCTGTCACAGAGATTACGGATGAAAATCTTATTGAAGCAGGTAAAAATGTTTTCATGCTGACGTGCAGTCGTTGTCATACGACACAAGGCGTGAATTCAATTGTCTATGTCTTTGAGCGTATGTATGGTTTCGATAAGCCACTCAATGAAGGTTCAATGAAAGCTTACATTCCCTTTATGCATGAGGGCCGAACCTACATGCCTCCTTTTCCAGGAACGGAACGCGAGCTTGACGCATTAGTGGCCTACATCAAGAACATTCAGCAAACAAGTGACCCGTTGTATGGTGCGCAAGATGAAGGAGTGGTCATTAATCCACTCAACAATGCACGTCAGGCTGTAAAAATTATGGAAAAGCAACAGCAGGAAGAAGAGGCATTAAAAGCTGAACAAGAAAAGAAAGACCAACTCACGCTTGAAAAGAACTAAACTATGTTTCGAACAATATTATTACAAATAGATCAGACCCCCGTACCAAATGATATTCCCCTTGACTTACCGCTGCCTGAATGGCTGCTGATCGTCTTGCTGGTGGTTTCATTTTTATTACACATTGTTTTTGTTAACCTGATGCTGGGCGGCTCCATACTTACACTATGGGCGCAGATAAAGGGATTAAAAGACAAGGACTATGATACTCTTGCACATGAAATTGCCAAGACCATTACAGTCAATAAAAGTTTAGCAGTCGTATTGGGAGTTGCTCCACTGCTGTCGATCAACACGCTCTATACACTTTACTTTTATTCAGCCAATGTACTTACCGGACTCATGTGGATTTCCATTATTCCGATGGTGGCCATTGCTTTTTTGCTCACCTACCTGCACAAGTACACCTGGCATTCACTGGAGAACAATAAGCCCATGCATATTGCCATTATTGGTTTAGCCGTGCTGGTATTCTTGTTTATCCCGCTGATCTTCCTGACCAACATTAACCTGATGCTCTTCCCGGAGAAGTGGGGAACCATACAAGGACTTCTGAGTGCGCTAATGCTGCCCAATGTTTTTCCGCGATACCTGCATTTTATCTTTGCATCGTTTGCCGTGACCGGTTTGTTTTTATTCTGGTACATCGGCAGGAAGAATTATCCTTTCGAAGAGCACTTCGTTACATTAACACGATATGAAGTAAAGAAGAAAGCATACTCCCTTACACTGGCAGCTTCGGTGGCACAATTTATTATGGGACCGCTGGTGTTGATCACGCTACCTTCTAAAGGTATCGGTTACAATTTGATCATCATTATTTTTGTCGGTGCTTCCATTGCCTTGCCTGCCATGTGGTGGATTTGGAAATCCATCACAGGACCTGAAGCGGACATCAACAAACATTTTGCAAAAGTTGCTATTGCGCTAAGCATCACCGTTGTGTTTATGGGCTCCGGTCGACATGTCTACCGCGCGAACGCATTGGCGCCACATCAGGCATTGGTGAAAGCGAAAACAAAAGAGTTTCAGCGATTGTCTGCCGAAGCAAGGCCCAATCCAATAGAGGTTAAAGAAGTGTTGCCACTTGATTCTGCTTTAGGTGAGGTAGCAAAAGGTGCAGCCATCTTTAAGCAAAATTGTTCTGTATGTCATAAACAAAATGAAAAACTCGTTGGGCCACCCATGACGGAGATGGTAAGCATCTACAAATCCGATGAAAAGGGATTGAGAAATTGGATCAAACGTCCCGGAAAGAAACGTGAAGATTATCCTCAGATGCCAGGCTTCCCTCAGTTTTCGGATGATGATATGAGTGAATTAACAAAATACATTTTAACCATAAAATAAAATAGTATGAACTATAATATCGTAGCGATCTTCCTTATTCTTCTCATACCAGTTGTCAAATTATTGCTGGACTTAAATGGATTGGTTCTCAAGATTAAGAAGTCAAAGGAATTACACCGTGATAAAAACGTATTGGAGAAAAAGTATCAATTCATTAAAGGACTATACTAATGGATGACATAACGAGACGTCAAATGAACAGGATTAGCAACTTGATGATTGCAATCTGTGTGGCAACACTTGTGGGAATTGCCGTGTTCAAAAAATCAATTACCTGTAGTTGTAAGCAGGTCAGCTCAACACCGCAGACACACGTGGTGAATATTTAAATACATCAAGTATGGATAAAATAAAACCAAGTGCCGGCCTACCGATAACAACCACAGTAGCAATGCTAGTCGTGCTGATTTCTTGCTCGCAGAAAAAAGAGGAGCATAATCAGCACCAACATGCTGTGAAAAACGAAGCTCTTTACAACTATGCCGATAGCATCAATGCAGGGATTATTTCGAAAGACACATTGAAAGGAAGTCCGGTGAGAACTGCGATGACGTACGTAGGAAATAATCATGTTCACATCCGGTATGGTTCGCCCGGTGTAAGAGGACGCATCATCTGGGGTGGACTTGTGGCTTATGATGAAGTGTGGGCAACTGGTGCCCACGATGCCACTTCAGTTGAGTTCAGTAAAGGTGTAGTAATCGATGGTAAAAATATTCCAGCGGGGAAGTATGGCTTGTTTACCATTCCGGGTAAGGAGAACTGGATTGTTATCCTCAACAGTAATTGGGAACAGCACTTAGCCGATGAGTACAATCCTAAAGATGATGTGATTCGGGTTACTGTTAAACCTGAAATACAAGAAAGTATTACGCAACGACTTACTTATTTGGTCAATAAGATTTCCAATACAGAAGGTGAGATTGTGATGGAATGGGAGTACGTGCGAATAGTACTTCCATTAAAGAATATCAATTAGGTAATCATGGAAAAGACAACAAAACTTTTAACCAAGAAGCCCGAGGAGAGAAAGCTGTCCAATATTGTCATAGACAGTACGGGCAAACTTGTTTATGCCCAACCACCTTTCAAACAAATTCTCCGGTTGATGCTAAAGGATTTTCCAATCATGTGCTGGTACATGTTGATCGGAATGATGATGCTCTTCGCCAGGTCACTGTGGGCGGTAATGCATCGCACGGTGACAGTTACGCATAAGGCTGATCTGCTGATCTACCTGTTTCTCATGTTCGTCTCTTTCTTCGTGATGGCTGGTCTTATCGGTGGCTCTTTCTACTTCGCTAAAGCTAAACTTAAATCAAACTAAACTATCCCCTATGAAACAATCTCTTGACTTAGGCAGAAAGCGCTTTGAAAAGCTGCTCAGTGATCCCGGTTTGCTAAAAAAAGTGGTAGCGATCCTCTCACTCTTTATACTGGCGATGATGCTCTTTGGGGTTATCCTAGGATCGCTTATTACAGTAAAATTTTTTCCCGGTGCTCATTTATAATCTAAAACAACTTAAATCCATAACCATGCAAATTAATTTCTATCTGTCCATCCTCAATTTAAAATCATTTTTTTCGAGAAGCCTTTCTGGCCTTATTGTAATTGTAGTAGTATCCATGTTTACGGGATGCGATAACGATGACGATGATCCGAAAGCATTAACGTCATACGAGCTTAGTGTTGAACTTAAACAATACGAAAGCGGTCAGGTGTTGACATCGGGGAACATCCAGTTTGAATTTGATATCACCAATAACGGTACCAGTACTATTCCATCCGGAAGTGTGTTATTTGCTTCCGCCAGAATCAATGATGTTCTTTTTTCTTTTGATCTGCTGAGTTCAGATCCAACGGAAATTACGTTGCCTGCCGATTTAAAGCCAGGAGAGACGTACAGTGTAAATCCTGGATACCTGGAAGGTAAAACTACTCTTGCTTACCTTGGTGTAACATCAGCAGATTTTTGTATCGTGCTTTGGGGCGTTGGTGAAGAGTCTGTTGACAATATTGATGAAAAAGATACAGACCCTTCCAACAATGAAGTATGTGTAACTTTTGGCACCTACGATTTCACGACTACCTATGTGAACTACACAGCAGGGCAGGTAATAAAGGAAGGAAATGTAGAGATGGCCTTTAACCTAGTGAACAATAGCGATCTCACTTTTCCTGCGGGAACGGAATTGATGGTATCCGCACGAATTGCCGGACAACTTTATTCACTGGATTTAACAAATGCCAATCCTACAGCTGTTGAACTTACATCGGCTTGGGCACCAGGTACTACGTTTTCCTTTAATCCCGGTTTTTTAGATGGTGCCACTACATTGTTTTTTCTCGGACAAACATCCGGTGATTTCTGCATTGTAGTTTGGGGTGTTGGTGACACGTCCGTTGGTGAAGGCGGAACATTTCCCGATGACACCGATGGATCCGATAATGAAGTCTGTGTAACATTTGATCCTTCCTAAACATTGTGAAGTGTGGTGTTAATAGTATCACACTTCCTCTTATACCATGATGCGTCATCTTATCCTCGCAGTACTTTTTTTCTGTAGTCAGTCTGTTAGCCTCGCGCAAGTGCGTTCAGGACGGATATTGTCTGAAGCAGGGAATGGAATTGCTTTCGCGCAAATTCTCGTTCTTAATCATAACATGGGTAGCGTCAGCAGGGAAGATGGAAATTTTGAGCTTGCGCTGGCGGATGGCGAATATGAAATATCTGTTCATGCGTTAGGATATGCCAACGTGGTTAGAAAGATAACATGCCTGGAAGATTCATGTAATCTGATCTTTACACTGGTAGAAACTACAACAACGTTGGATGAAGTAGTGGTAACATCCGATGGGATCGAAAAGAATATTTTGGAGACCGCAGTATCAGTATCGGTGATTGGTTCTACAAAAATTACCGAAACACAAACGTGGCAATTGGAAGACTTACAAGGACTCGTGCCTAACCTTGTGTATGCTGATTTAGGAGTTCCTTACCAGCAACAGATTTCCATTCGTGGTATAAGCGTTTTCAGTGAAACTCCGGCTACCGCCACATATGTAGATGGCGTGAGTGCTTTCGATGTAGCAGGAAATAATATGTTGTTAACCGACATCGAACGGATTGAAGTTTTGCGCGGACCACAAGGAACACTCTACGGAAGAAACGCACTGGCAGGAGTGATCAACATCATTACAAAAAAGCCTACCAACAAAACATCCGGATTTGCCGAGACCAGTTTCGGTAACCAGGGATTACAACGCTATGGCCTTGCTCTTAAAACGCCTGTTGTATCAGAAAAACTTTTTGTTGGCGTTGCCGCTCAATATCAAATGCGAAACGGGTATTATACAAATGATCTCTCCGGGCAAACATCTTTTGATGGAGAGCCATTGGAAGGTACGGCCGCAGATGGTAGGCGAATGGGTGATCAGCAAGCAGTTTATGGAAACGTTTACCTCCGCTATTTTCCGAATAACAGTTGGGAACTTTTACTCAACCTGAAAGCTCAGCGCGATCAATCCGTTGGTGCCAGCATGTATTACCAGGCAGCAGCTACACCAGATAAAGCGTTGAACGATCCTTACAAATTGTCAGTAAACGATTTGGGGAGTGATAGTCGTGATGTTCTTAACAGCTCGTTCACCGTGAAACACTATGACGAAAAATTTCAGGTGATTGCTACGTCTGCTTTTTCAAAGGTCAGACAATCGTATGATCATATCGATCAGGACTTGACTCAATTTGATGTTGCTTATGGTGCATCCTCGAAAAACAATGTATTGGGCAAAGCTTATCCGATGGATGTATATAGTCAGGAAATTCGGATCAATACAACTTCCGTAACACGGCTCCAGTGGTCAGCAGGGATGTACGGCTTCTATCAGAACTACCACAAACAATTTGCAAATGTGTATAAACGATTGGGAATTTTGTTTGGTACTGATCCGGGTACATATGTGTATAACAATTTGCAGGACAACGCAGGTGGAGCAGTGTTTGGAGAACTGAATTATTCAATCAGCCCGAAACTGAAAATTACGGGAGGTATTCGTGCTGACTATGAAAACAGGAGAAGCAATTTATCCGCAGTTTACACCGATACCTTAGGCACAATCAGTACGCTTCAGCCACCAAAAGAAAAACAACAAGACTATCAAGCGCTAAGCCCCAAGATGGTATTCAGCTATAAGATCAATGACAACGAATACATGTACCTCTCGTATGCCAGAGGCTTCAGAGCCGGAGGAATAAATGGAGCAACAAGCTATGGTGAATATGCTTACTATGATCCGGAATACTCTGATAATATAGAGGCCGGATATAAGATGCTCGCTGCAAACAGGAAAATCAATCTCACCACAGCTGCATACTTTTCACACTGGACTGATCTGCAACTTGACTTTCGTACACCCGGTGAAAATGGAATCTGGGTAGTCGGTAATATCGGAAATGTACAGTCTGTGGGTGTCGAACTGGAAACTTCCATCAAGCCAATTAGAGGAGTTCAGGCAGACATGGCGTTAGGACTGAATGATTCTCACTACCAGAATTTTGACTACCTCGGAGAAAACATAAAGGGTAACCGGACCATACTGGCTCCAACGTTCACGGCATTTGCCGGAGTTCAATACCAGGTACCACTGCTTAAGGAAAAACAAGTCTCCGGTGTACTTCGCGGAGAGTGGCGTGGTACAGGGAAGCAGTACTTCGACTTACACAATACCATTGAACAGCCGACCTATCACCTTTTTAATGTCTACCTCGGGCTACAACACCCTGCATTCAGTTTGATGTTATGGTCACAGAACATCGCAGGCACAACCTATATCACGTATGCACTGCCCGGCTATTTTAAGAATACACTCATCAATCGCCCACGAACCTTTGGATTAACTCTTAATTATAAATTCTAACAAGATGAAGAAACTTATTACAACGATCATTCTTTCGACAGTGCTGGTGTACGGCTGCAAGGAAGAGAAAAAAGAAATCACACCGAAAGACACGTCCTTTGAAAAACTTTCGCAGGAAGATTCAAAACTGAAAGAAGAACTTCCGGATACCATCACGCATGAAAATCATTCTGCCATCATGGATGCCATCTTGGGTAAGCCCAAGCATACCATTAAAACGATCGGAATCCTTGTGTACGATGGCGTAAACGATCTTGATTTCATGGGGCCGCGCTATGTTTTCGGACAGGTGGGTGTACGTCCACAGTTGATCGCATTGAAGCCTGGTAATTTTAAAACGGTGATGGGAGTAGAGGTGGTTCCTACTACGGTAATTGATTCCGTTGATCAATTAGACATTCTTATCATCCCTGGCGGTTTCACTGGAACAATCGAAGCTGCCTACAATGAAAAGCTTCATGACTGGATTCGAAAGATAGATGAACACACCACCTATACTGCGGGCGTGTGTACCGGTGTTTGGGTATTGGGTGCTACGGGTTTGCTGGAGGGAAAGAAAGCGACTACCAATTGGTACAAGGCAGAAGACATGCTGAAGAAATACGGAGCTACGTTTACAAATGAACGCTATAGCAACGATGGCAAGTATTGGACATCAGCTGGTGTTACAGCTGGCATGGACATGTCGCTGGCGATTTTGAATGACAACTGGGGGAAGAAGTATACACAAGGAGTTATGCTCGACATGGAGTACGACCCCGCACCACCAATCGTAGGCGGGACTCCGGAAAAAACAAGCTGGCTCGTTGAATGGATGATGGAAGCTATGTATGATGCCGGTGTGAATCCGCTCATCGATAGCTTGGAGCAGGTAAAAAGTACACACGCCATTCAGCATCATAGTCACTAAACTATATTGAGCTATTCAAATGACAAAAGCAAAATTTCAACGTATCGTTCGTAAATCACATCGCTACCTGGGCTTGATCTTAGGTATTCAGTTTTTCTTTTGGACGGTGGGTGGACTCTACTTTAGCTGGACAAAAATAGAAGAAATAAGAGGTGAAGATCTAAGGAGAAAAGAATCACATATTGATCCTTCACAACTCACCGCTTCATTATCAGAAATTATTCAACAACTTCAAATTGATTCGTTGGTAACGATGGACGTTGCATCAATTCTTGGAACGCCATACTACCAACTCACCATACTAAAGAATAATGAAAAGCAAATTGTATTGGCGAATACACACACGGGAGAAATTCGAAATGCTATTAATGAAATCGAAGCAACACAAATAGCAAGGCAAGCTTTCCTTCAGCCAGTTACCGTGAAAGACGTTTCTTTTATTACCTCTGCTAATGGTCATCATGAATATCGCGAGAAGCCTTTGCCTGCTTACGCGGTTACACTCCACCATCCAACCAACACCACGGTGTATGTTTCCGCTGAACTGGGAACCGTGCAAAGCTTTCGTAACAATCAATGGCGTGTGTTTGATTTTCTATGGATGTTGCACGTGATGGATTTTGAGAACAGGGACAATATTAACAACTGGTTGTTGAGACTCTTCTCTCTGGTCGGGCTGGTCACCATTTGCTCCGGCTTTGTGCTTTTTGTTGTCAGTTCGAAGAAATCACTTTCAACAAAACACGCATGAAACTCATCTTTCTCTATAGTTATCAAAGAGCAATGCTCAAAGTGTAGGTAGTCAATTCAGCAAAAAATTTGATCCCGTGTCAGAGGTATTCTCGGTTGGAGGTGCAATACGACACGGGATCAAAATACTAATGACGAATTAACTCAGCCTTCGTCCGATCATCCGAGGCATTTACGAGTGGCGTCCATTTATATATTTATTGAAACCGTAAATGATGCAGTTCTGCCATCGGATGGCCAGATGCCAGGTCCTGGATAAGCAATGTGTGCGCGAATTAGAAAGGTGCAAATTAATTACGGGCACCAACAATACGAATCTTACCTATTGTGTCTGTAAAGGTTTTCAATTCATCAGCAGTAAACTCGTAATCAATTGCCCAGAGGTTCTCTTGCAAATGTCCCTGCTTAGTGGTGCCAGGTATGGGCACGATCCAAGGTTTTTGTGCAAGTAACCATGCCAGAGAAACCTGTGTTGCTGTTAGTCCTCGTTTGTTTCCAAAGTCTTGTATCGCTTGGATTAGTGGCCAATTGGCTGTAATTGCTTCTGGTGTGTAACGGGGAAGAGTATCTCTGTTATCATTGTCCGGATCGAATTTGGTAAGTGGGTTAACATAGCCGGAAAGCAATGCTCTGGCAATTGGGCTATACGGAACGAAACCGATACCTAATTGCTCACATGTGTTGAGTATGTCGCCCTCCGGGTCTCTTGAAATTATTGAATACTCAGTCTGCAAGGCAGTGACAGGTTGCACAGCATGTGCCTTTCGTATATTGGCAGGATCAGCTTCACTCAACCCAAAGTGCAATACCTTACCCTCTTTGATTAAATCCTTAACCGTACCAGCAACATCTTCTATCGGAACATTAGGATCAACGCGATGTTGATATAACAAATCAATGTAATCAGTTTTTAATCTTTTTAGCGATTGTTCAACAACCTCTCTGATATGAGTTGGATTGCTGTTGAGTCCAGATAGTTGCCCGTTTTGAATATTGAAACCAAACTTGCTGCAAAGGATAATATTTTTCCTGAACGACTGTATTGCTTCTCCCACTAATTCTTCATTTCTCCAAGGTCCATACGCTTCCGCAGTATCGAAAAAGTTCACACCCATGTCATATGCTTTCCTGATCAAGGCGATCATTGGTTGCCGGTCAGGAATAAACGTCCGATGCCAGCTCATGCCCATGCATCCTAACCCGAGCGCAGTTACCTGAATGGCATGCTTACCTGAACCCAGTGTTCTTTTTTTGATATTACCCATCGTAGAATTTATACTGTTATTAGATTTAGATTGGTCTTTCTCGCCTAATCCACCCAATGTAGGCGTTGCAATCATTGCTGCGCCAATCGTTGCACCGGCCTTCAAAAAGTCTCTTCTTTGAAAACTTTCTCTTTTGCTGCTTGGAGATGTCATAAGATTTTGGTTTGTACTTTAGTTATTGATTCCTTCCTGTCAGTTAACTTGGTAGTGCTGATTCTAAGGCAAAGATAAATGCTGGGATAGCGTGATAACTGACGTGATTCAAACGAAGACTTACGCAAATCAAATATTTCTGAATGCAGTTGGGCTTGTACTCGTGTGCTTCTTAAAAAAGTTGTTGAAGTGAGTTGGCTCAGAGAAACCGAGCGCATAAGCGATTTCAGATACACTCCACTTGCTGTGTCGTAAAAGTATTTTTGCCTCTTGAATATGACGTTCAGCAATTACCTGTGTTGTGCTTTTCTGTAGGTTTTCTTTCACCGCCCGATTTAGATGATTGACGTGAATATTGAGTTGATCGGCAAATTCAAAAGCGGAGCGTAACTGCACCTTTCGGTGTTGATCATCGATGGGAAATTGGCGTTCGAGTAATTCCATAAACAAAGCCGATATTCGCTGAGACGCATTTGTTGTCTGATTTTTTTCTGCCATGGGCGGCTGCATTTTCAGTGCAAAATGCAATAATTCAAATATCTGATTTCGAATTGTGTCATATTTATACTTGTACTCTGAGTTGAATTCATCTTCCATGCGCTTGAATATTTCGGTCACAGTATTCGCTTGGTCAATGGAGAGTTCAAAAATGTGTTGACCTGCAGGTTGAAAAACTTCGTACTGATTTAGTTGGCCGTATTGATGAAAGAGTTGCTGATTGAAAATGCAATAGATACCATCTCGGATATGGTCAAGATGCTCCCACTTATAAGGTATTTGAGGATTGGAGAAAGATATTGCATGATTTCTTATTTCGATAATCTTATCCGCAAAATGAACTTCACTATGTCCCTTCACCAACATGATTTTATAGAAGTCGCGTCTCCGGTATGGTATGTTCGAAGGTCTGCCTTCCACATAAGGTTCTAGTCGGAACATATTAAAATGTCCCACTTCGCTTGAGAACGTTCCGGGAACGTTGTTAAACTTGCGTTTATAGAATTCTTGTAGAGATTCGGTTTTTTCCATCTTCAATTAAAGATACGAAGCCATCAGTCAAATTTCACATAATAAGTCAATTACCAAATTCCCACAAAGGTTGATCAGGAACGATAATCCTTACTAACCTAAATCAAAGAAATGCTTACGAAAATCAAACGGTCGAGAATATTTTGATTTGAAATTGTATGCGCATGAAACCAATATATAGATTATCCAAGCCTCAACAAGTGCAACATTCTTCTGGGCATTTGAATAACTCGTAATGGCTAATGATGCTACATCTTTCCCGTGTTCCATCCCACAGTGTCGTGTCAAGTGAAGCACGGTGTATCCTTCATTCGCTAGCTTAAAGCAAAGGCTTGATAGTTGGTTCGATTTCTCAAAAACTCAGGTGCCTTGAAGATTCATTCAAAATCGTTTAGAATCTTACACAATCGTTTAGGTCCATCAAAGTAAGCGTTAAATTCATTTACGCTTACGTGCTGATAGTGATGAACAAACACAATGGAATAGTGATCAGACCCTACACTCATAAAGAGCTTGCTGCCCTTTATGGTGTGTCGTGGTTAACGTTCCAGAAGTGGTTGAAACCGTTTGAAGAGGAGATCGGCATTAAGAACGGACATTTTTATAACACCCGTCAGGTTGAAATCATATTTGCAAAAATGGGATACCCGTCTGTTGACGTTCCGAACGAAACTTGAGTCAAAGTTTCTTCACATTCTTCAAGAAGAACCTGGAGAACCGGTGTTGCAGCAAAAAGTCTGCAATTTCATAGAGCAATTCCTGGCTGTTGCAGTGTTCCAGGTTCCAGCCTTCGTTGAATGTATCGATCTCGCAGTTGATCAGGAAGTACAATTCCTCTTTGTAGCGGTTCATACTAGCCTTACCGGTATGCGGATCAGTCAGTTCACCTTCGTATTCCACAAGGTATCGCGTCTGTATATCGCGGAGCTTTTTGTATAACGGCTTTACCTGTGTGTCAATGGTATCAAGTTCCGCTTTGTATTTCTCAAGCTCACGTTTATCAGCTTCACTAAGCGTACGGTCGAACTGTTCATGAGCCAAAATGTATTTGGTCGATACAAAGGCTCTTCTTCTGTTGATGCCTTCGATCTCGTTGTAGACCGGATTCAGGCATTCCTGTCGTTCCTGGAGTATCATGGGAATTGGATTTGATAAGGGAAGTTGGGAAAAAATGATGACCTGTGAAACGGACTAACTTGAATGCATTGTGCTTAGCATAACGAACAGGAGTAATAAAATAGCGAGTTAATTTGTCATTTGCGCTTGCTACTTCATCGTCTTACTGTTTTTTATTTTCTAGAATCGACTTTCTGTCACGATTTCTTTTATATCACATTTACGCCAATAAGTTTTCCTATTCCAAAAGTAACCGCTGCTGCTGCAAGACCAAATAGAACTTGTCTGAAGCCGGAATACCACACGTTCTTCCCTGTGAAAAGCGTAATGGCCGCACCAATTATAAACAGCCCGGTAGCACTCGCAGAAACACTAATGAGGATAGCTTTCGTGCCACTAGTAAACATAAATGGTAGAACAGGAATGACTGCCCCAACACCGAATAGAATAAATGAATAGATTGCCGCTTCTACAGCAGAACCTTTCAACTCCTCGGCATTTATTCCCAATTCTTCCTTCACCAGCATTTCATGAGCACGGGTTTTATCTTTCATAATGTCGGCAGCCATAGTCCGTGACTGTTCATCGGGAATTCCTTTCGCCATGTATATTAACGCAAGCTCTCTCATTTCACCTTCAGGATTTGTTTCCAGTTCATCCATTTCAATCTGCATCTGGTTTTCATATAATTCCTGCGAGCTCTTGACAGAAATCCATTCACCCAATGCCATTGACAAAGCACCAGCCAGTAAACCGGCCAGACCTGCCAACAGAACGCCATCCTGACCAGCCGTTGCGCCAGCTATTCCCATTACCAAACTGAAATTGGATACGAGACCATCATTACCTCCCAACACTGCCGCCCTTATTGCATTACCTCCGACAGAACGATGCCGGCTTTCGAATTTGGATAACTGCGCTCCGGTTACCTTGTTTTCCTTTTCAAGTATGGTTCTTAATATTTTGACATGACTGGTCTCGGTACCCGTTATCGCTACATTGTTTTTTTTCTTTGTAACCAGTATAGCATTAGATATGCTCTTCTCTGTTTCCATCAAAGTTCCCAACACATAGTCATACCCGAATAGCTTACCGATCATGTTTAATGTCTTTGCTCGCCAGGATGGCTGCATGAGATTTTCCAGCGTTATGTCTTCTTTTTTAGCAAAGGCCGCGGCATGACTTTTTTCTATCTCACTCATTTGCCTGAAGACATTGGCAATGGTTGCATCTGCTTCGTGATCTGCCAGTTTCTGGTAAAGAAACGAAGCATCAACCTCGGTCTGTATGTTTTTATTCCTCATGGGTATCCTTGTGTGTGGAGCGATGAAACTTATGCAGTCGTGTGGTTTGGATTATCTGTATCGACCTAAAGTCTTTATTCTTGCTTAGCGCTTTTCTCTAATCGCTCAATCATTGTCTTCTTCATCACCCCCTTGTACAGATGAAGTTGTACCTATTTCAGTGTGCCTTATCTGTCCGCCTAAGTAGCCTGTTCTTGCCACTAGCCCAAAACTGATGAGTGCAACAACCAAGGCGAGTATCGCAATGTTGTTGGCTATTGAAGATTTCTTGAATGTGAAATAAAGTCCAATTATCGAAACGACACCAACGGCTATCAATCCCACTAAAGCAAACACGGCAAAATCTTCGTGTTGATCAATCATGTTTTTCGCAACTCCCTGAATGTCCTCAACGGCCTCTTCTGCCCCTTCACCTGTAAGGTGGGAAATGACCGCCCCGACTGAGGAAATAATTAATACGTTATAAGCAGCAATTTTTGTTTGGTCGCTTTTTGACCAGATGCCGTGTGCTAATACGAGAGCACCCAAGATTGATCCGAAAATCGGAAGATGGGTTATTAGTAGATGAATGTGTACCTGATCCATATTTAGT
>JBGTGG010000094.1:0-14314 GCA_041746855.1 Cyclobacteriaceae bacterium
CTGAAAATAAACACCATACTTCTTAAAATTCCGTCCGGCAAACATCATGAATGCATATCCCCTTCTTACAAATTCTTCAGGATACTTTCCATGCTTACGAATATATCTGTTTAAGAAAGCCTTGTATTCGGGATTAGAAAAATCAGTATAATTTGGGCTCGAAAAAACAATGTTCAAATTTCTATACTTCCCATAGTCGACTGCATCATTTTGACCTAGCCAAGTTTCTGAACCGAGCACGAGTATAGAATCACCGCGAGTTTCTACGCTGCTAATTACTTTTGAATAAATCAGTGCATCGTTTGAGGCTACGAAAATACAACCGATACTATCTTTCGGCAATGTGAATTTGATCGGCTTTTTCCATTTATCATATTCTGTTGGAGAGGCCAGAATGGTGACTATCCTGCTGGTGGCCTCTGCCGGGATTTCATACGCATACAAAACTTTTAAACCGTTCGCCTGTGCAGCTTGCGTAAAGTTGCTAGCCATAACAGAGTCTGTCACATTCGAGCCGTAAAAAATGAGTGCGTTTTTATTTTGCGTGTTCTTGGCGGCAAACTCCCCCGTTTTCCGTCCTAATGTTTCATACGAAGGCTGTAACAGAAAGGCATATGGATTGCTTTGAATCAGATCTAAATTGTTGTGGAAAGGATTAAAAACATTGATGCTATTCTCGAAAGAAAATTTTTGCACCGCGGCATTCTCTTCTTGAAAGAACGGGCCTACCAGTAAATCCGAAGAAGCAACTTCATCTTTCTCTAAGATGGCATCAATCTTTTCATTCTTTCGCTCGGTATCATACGTACGCAGGTCAATCATCACACCTTGGTGCTTCAGGGTATCTACAGCAAGTTGCATCCCTTCATAGAAATCAATAATAATTTGATTCGATTTTTTATTGGTATTTGGCGCTAATGTCTTGATCATAAAAGGCATCAAAACAGAAACCGTGTATTTATCCTTAAAATACGATGACGGTGCTTCCGCAATAAAATCCCCGCGATCAAAACTGTATTTGTTGATAAGTGCTTCAAGTTCAACACGGATAGGTTTTTCGGTGATGTTCTTCGCTAAAGACTTTGCAAGCAGACGCGCAATCATTTTATCTCGGGGATATTCCTCCAACATCATTCGCAAGGTTTCGGAATCCGTAATTTTACTTAGATAATGCTCCTTTGCATTAGCAATATTTTCTTGCATGTTTTTATCTTTCAACACTTCCAACATGCGCAGTGCCTGAAAATAATCTTCGCTATCAAAATAAATGATGGCCTGCCAAAAAGTTACTTCGTTAATTTTTTCCCATTGTGGATATACCTTTTTCAATTGGGCAAACATATCCTTCGCTACGGAAGGATATCCTTGTTTATACGCTGCAAGCGCATAGTAATAAGAAGCGTATTGCGAAAATGGATTTTTACCATCATACGCAATCACAGGTTTAAAACTTTCCATGGCCAGATTGTATTTTCCTTCACGGAAAAGTGCTTTACCATTAAAATATTGTTGCTTGTAATCAACTTGGGCAACCAGTTGAATGGTGGCCGAAGTCAACAACAAAAAGACAATAAGAACTTTTTTCAA
The DNA here is from genome assembly GCA_041746855.1 of Cyclobacteriaceae bacterium. Lineage (GTDB taxonomy): Bacteria > Bacteroidota > Bacteroidia > Cytophagales > Cyclobacteriaceae > JBGTGG01. Next base: position 1,588 of record JBGTGG010000094.1, read on the forward strand.
ATCCATTTGATCTAGTTAAAATTTTATTCCCACTCAATAGTGGCCGGTGGTTTCGAACTGATGTCATACACCACGCGATTTACACCTTTCACCTTATTAATAATATCACTTGATACAGTTGCCAAAAAATCATAAGGCAAATGCGCCCAGTCGGCAGTCATACCATCAACACTAGTAACAGCGCGAAGGCTCACCACTCTTTCATACGTACGTTCATCTCCCATCACTCCTACCGCCTGAACTGGGAGTAACATCGCACCCGCTTGCCAAACTTCCTCATACAAACCATGACTTTTCAATCCATTGATAAACAACGCATCAACTTCTTGCAAAATCTGTACTTTTTCAGGCGTTATCTCTTCCAAAATTCGAATACCAAGTCCTGGACCTGGGAAAGGGTGACGCCCTAAAATATTCGGATCTATTTCCAATGCCTTTCCAACAATACGAACCTCGTCTTTAAATAAAGTATTCAACGGCTCTACCACTTTCATGTTCATCTTTTCCGGTAAACCTCCCACATTGTGATGCGACTTAATAGTAGCCGATGGACCTTTAACAGAAACCGATTCAATCACATCCGGATAGATCGTTCCCTGTCCAAGCCATTTTACATCTTCGATTGCATGTGCTTCAACATCAAAAACATCGATAAAAGTTTTTCCAATTGCCTTTCTTTTGGATTCGGGCTCTGTCCTGCCTTTTAACGCAGCGTAAAACAGCTCTTTTGCATCTACACCCTTTACATTCAGTCCCATTCCTTCGTACGACTTCAGTACTTGCTCGAACTCATCTTTTCGGAGCAGTCCGTTATCAACGAAAATACAATGCAGGTTCGTGCCTATCGCACGGTGAATTAAAACAGCTGCAACGGTGGAATCAACACCACCGGATAATCCCATCACCACCTTGTCGTTTCCGAGTTTTGCTTTGAGGTCAGCAATGGTGGTTTCCACAAACTGATCTGGGGTCCAGTCTTGTTTACAGTCGCATATATGGACAACGAAATTGCGAAGTAAATTTTTTCCTTCCGTTGTATGGGTCACTTCCGGATGAAATTGGATCCCAAAAACATTTTTTCCAGGAAGGTGGAAGGCAGCAACATTTACAGATGGCGTGCTTGCAATAATTTCAAAAGTTTCCGGCACCGAAGCGATGGTATCCGCATGTGACATCCAAACTTGTGTGTCGAGGGAAATTTCTTTTAGTAATTCAGTATGATGATCGACTTTGTTCAGTTTTGCCCGCCCGTATTCGCGAATTTTGGAAGCCGTGACTTCTCCTCCCTTTTTATGGGCAATCAATTGTGCCCCATAACAAACCCCTAATACAGGTACTTTTCCCTCAAATAAAGTAAGGTCAACATCCGGTGAATCCTTATCCCGTACCGAGCATGGGCTTCCGGAAAGAATAACCCCTTTAATTTCCGAGGTTAAGGCTGGAATATTATTGTAAGGATGAATCTCGCAATACACATTTAATTCCCGTACGCGCCTGGCAATCAGCTGCGTATACTGGGAACCGAAATCTAAAATCAGGATTTGTTCTGGCATCCCGCAAAGATAACAGATGCCATCAGGTATGCGCATTTGAATTCTAAAAAAATAAGGATTCTGGAGGTAGCCATCCAAGATCAAGCAATCCCTTTTAGGATTTAAATTGAAAGCAGCAGCCCTATGCCGAAAAGCAAAACAAACAAAAGGGAGGAAAGCGCCAATTGTTTTAGATAGGGGTCCAACTCATGCGAAGCTTTTTGTTGAACCGCCCGTCCGTTGATCAAAAATAAAGGCAAGGCCAATAAAAATAAATATTGCCAGGGCGATCGATATTCTATCCACGAGTAAACGACTGCACAAAGCATTCCCGTGATCAATAAAAACCAATGATAAACCGTGGCCTTCTTTTTTCCAATACGTACCGGGATCGAAAATTTACCAGCTTTTTTATCGGACTCAATATCACGGATGTTATTAACATTCAAAACGCCAATTGAAAAAAATCCACAGCTAAGTGCAGGGAGAATCATCGAAAATTGAATGGTGCCAGCATATAAATAATACGACCCCAACACGCCCACCAAACCAAAAAATATCAAAACCGAGAAATCACCCAGCCCCATATAACCGTATGGCCTTCTTCCCACTGTGTAGGCTACAGCAGCAAGAATGCAGAGCATCCCCAATCCTAAAAAATAAGCAATGGCCTCAAAATTCAATCCGAATGCAACAAGTAAAAGTGAAACGCCACTTGTCAAACAAAGAATCACAAAAATCCACAGTGCACTTCGCATTTGACTTGACGAGATGCTTCCTGATTGCACCGCGCGACTTGGTCCTTTTCGATCCTCGCTATCCGCGCCATGAATGGAATCGCCATAATCATTGGCCAGATTGGAAAGGATTTGGAGCAGGATGGTTGTAGAAACACAGAGAAGAAAAATATCCCACCTGAAAACTTTGGCTGCACCGGCCAAAAACCCTCCCATCGCAATTGATGAAAGTGCCAGTGGCAATGTACGAAGACGAAAAGCACTGATCCAGGAACTCAGATTCATGGTCGCGAAGGTAAAAGATTTTTTACCAATGACTTCAGGAACAATCTTACAAACCTAAAATTTCCTTCAATTTACTGTACCCTGTTTTACTAACCGGGATTTGTTTTCCATTTCGCAATGTTGCCAAGTGACTTTCCTTTTGGTACGGATCAATTTTGGTGATTTGATTGAGTTGAATAATGTACGATCGGTGCACACGAACAAAGAGTTGGGGATCCAACATATTTTCATAAAACTGCATGGTCTTGTTTTTTAGAAACTGTCCTTCTGCGGTTACAATTTTCACATAGTCATCGTCTGCTTCTAAATATTGAACTTCATGCAGGGGAATGATTTTTACTTTGTTGCCAGTTTTTACCACGATGCGTTGTTGCTGACCAGGAGTTTTTGACATCGTCTCCAATAGATCCGTTGTCGCTGGGGGATTGGGGTTTTTCTTTTCCAGAAATTTATTGATCGCTGTAGCGAACCGGTCTTCCGGAAAAGGCTTTAATAAATAATCTATGGCATTTGCTTCAAAAGCGCGAATCGCATATTCATCAAAGGCCGTAATAAAAATCACAGCGGGGGCATCCTCCACCAACTCCAACATCTCAAACCCATTGATTTTTGGCATTTGAATATCCAAAAAAATCAAATCCGGCTTGTGTTGCATAATTGCTTTTATCCCTTCAAAGCCATCGTTGCATTCTTCTACTACCGAAATTTGCGGAAAAGATTTTAAATACGATCGTACAATTTCCCGGCTGAGGGGTTCATCATCGATGAGTATAGCTTTGATCATGCGCGTTCAGGAATTTTTAATACTACTGTAAATATATTTTCTGTGTTTGAAACTTCTAACAAATCGTTGCGTGCGAATAGCAAATATAACCTGCGCTTTAAACCACTCAATCCAAAACCGCTTCCTTGCGGTGGCTGCATGTCCTTTTCATACGGATTCGTAACGGTCAGTTTCAGTACTCCATTCTCAACCGTTCCAGAAATATCGATTGTAACATTATCCGTTGTTCCATACAACCCAAACTTAATGGCATTTTCAACAAGGGGCTGTAGGAGTAAGGTTGGCATTGGCCAATTCATAATCGCGTCATCAAAATTGTGTTTGACTTCCAGGCGATGGCCAAACCGAACTTTCTCAATAGAAAGATAAAGTTTAATATAATTCCATTCTTCTTCCAAGGTAATCCAATGTTCATCCGAACGCTTTAGTGTTAACCTCAAAAAATCCGAGAGCTGCTGCACCATCTGCCTTGCTTCATCAGGACGCAACATGATCATCGCATTAATAGAATTCAAGCTATTGAATAGAAAATGGGGCTGCAACTGCATTTGAATTTTTTGCAACTCTGCATCACGCACCATCATCTTGGTCGTTTCTTCTCGGGATAATTCAACTTCCTTCGTACGCCATTGGTGGTGCAGAATGCTGGATATGGTAGTTCCCGCCAGCACTAAGAAAAATTCGATCCAGCGAACAGGCGCTGCTTGCTTAAGAAAATATAAGTAGGCTTCATTATCACTACCCAGTCGAGCAAGACCATCTTGCGCCACATACAAGCACAACAGCGAGGTGAAAAAACTGAGCCCGAGAGCGTACCAAAACTTTCCTTTCCCTGGAACGTAGACCAGAAGCATTCTTATTAACCCGACAACAACAATCAATAAAATCGCAGTAGAGAGAACGCTGTCCCAAATGGCCAGTTGGTAATCTACACCAAAGTGAATGTTCAATAACCATACATGGAAAGCACCCCATTTAAAAAGTGCTGCTCCCAGTACAATCCACCTGATTTTGTACAGCGAGAAAAATGGAGTGTTTAAAAAATCTTTTATTGGCACGGTGGATTCAATTGTGCTCATAAGATAATTCTTCTCTAGTTAGAATAGAAATTTGTTTCGTAGATGGATCCATGGATTTCTTCCGAAGAAACGCTGCCTTACGATTGATCAACTGAAAGTAGCGGTTCACATCTTCTGGTTCTTCAGTTTTCGCAAGCAGTTCCATTCCATCTTCAATCTTACCAATTGAAAAAACCTCCGTTACTTTCAGAAATTTCCAATTCACTTTTTGATTGTTTTCATTTTGAAACGCTGTTGATTCCAAACGGCCTAAAATCTCTGCCTTCTCAATTGCCCAATCTTGATCATCGGCCCGGACCAATCTGTATTGCTCATCAAACTGAGGCTGCTTTTCACAGCCTTCAGTTTGTATTTGGAAAATAAGTTTTACGATGTACCAGGTAAGCATGGTATTGGATTTTAATAACTTCTGATTTCTACTCCACCAAACAAGCACGTTCCTTTCAACACGAGTTGTTTGTCCGCATTAATAGAAGTAGTAGATCGTTTATCTTCGATGCCACCAAAAATTGCCGTCATCTCAGATTTAATATCCCAATTGGCGGGGACTTTAATTTCAACACCACCAAAAACCTGTACCATGTCCAATACTACTACACCGTTTATATCTGCATTGGTGAAGTCAAGTTCGGTTCCACCAAAAATTACCGTTGATTGACCGCCACGAAAATCTTTGGACAAAACCCTTTTCTCAATATTCCCAAATACTGTGGTCAGGTTTAGGTAATCATCACCGCCAGTATGTGGTGCTTTTTCATCGGTAGATGCTCCAGCAGCATCGCCTGCTCGATTATAGGGTTGATTAGTGCTTGCCTGGCTTGAGCGTGTTAGCGCAGAACGAAACACTAAGAAAATTCCAATTATTATTATTCCGAGTGGTAAACTATACTGACGAATCCAATACATGCCCGGAAGTTCATCGATTAAGAAAAAACTTCCGACCAAAACGATTATCAACCAACCCACACCTTGAAATTGTTTTCTTACACCTACTAATACACCAATTATAATCACAAGTACTTCCCAGGAAAATAACCAGTGCGGGAATAAGATGAAATCTATCTTTCTTAACAATAGGCCGAAGCCGATGATCATGACAATTACACCCAGTAGGATGTTGTTGTCGCGGGAACGTGTTGGATTTTGCTTGCTCATAGTGTTTAATTTTTATCAAACTAACGGAGGAAAAAGGGGCTAGACCAGCCTGTTTAGGCGAATACCGAGGACATTCTCGGTGAAACCGGGGATTTTTACCGGTGAAACCGGAGGGAATTCTAGCTCCGTCAAAGTTCAAAACTTTGACGGAGCTAGAATTACTATTCGATAATAAAATTATTAATATGATTTTCATCTGAAGGGAGAAGATGAAAATCCGAGTATTCCTTCTTATTCCCAAACCAGGAAATTACCTCTTCCCGATTCAACTTCGTGTTCCCTTCCACCAAATGTGTTTTATAGGATGAATGTGGATAATCCCGAAAGTCCTTTACAAACCCATGTTTCTGCGGATTGAAATGGATATACCAAATCAAATGGGTGAAGTAATGGTCATCGGTCACTTCAATTCGCTTGAATGGAGTTTCAACCAAAGAACCGGTTCTCCCAAATGCCTTATTGATCGCTTGTGAGTAACTACTAAACAAACGGGCAAACTGTTTACTTACGATGAAGTCTGCACTATGGAGTCCCTCTATAGTCTTTCTTGATTTAATCGTTGCCGAGGAATTATAAAATGAATTAAGTGTCTCATGATCCTTGACCCGTATAAGAATATGGAAATGATTTTTTAAAAGACAGTAGGCGAAAGTATTCACTACTGGGCTTAGGTACTGGGAATACTTGGTTAAAAAGTATTCGTAGTTACGCTCTTCTTTAAAGAGGTTTTCGCTGTTAATACCACGATTATAAATATGGTATATACAGCCTGCGGCTAACGGTTTATTTAAATTCATATCGAATTTTAAAACAACTTCGTCAAAGTTCAAAACTTTGACGAAGTTGTTTTACTTAATCTTCCCAACTATCGCATCATCCAACGGGCTAACCTTCTGCGAAAAGAACGCTACAAACTTTCCGTTTTCATCGATGAGGTATTTACAGAAGTTCCAGGATGGCAATTCTCCAGATTGATTTTCCAACCATTGATACAGGGCGTGTTTATCTTTTCCTTTCACCGAAATCTTTTCAAACATCTGAAAGGTGACACCATAATTCTTCTGGCAGAATTCTGCTATCTCCTCATTGGAACCCGGCTCCTGCCACATAAAATTATTGGCCGGAAATCCCAAGACCACTACTTTATCCTTATAGGTTTCTGAAAGTGTTTGGAGTTCTGCATACTGCGGGGTGTACCCGCATTTTGAAGCAGTATTTACAATCAATAATTTTTTGCCTTTGTATTTAGAGAAGTCAATCGCCTCCCCATCCAAGGCAGGCATTTTGAATTCGTAAATACTTGCAGGAACATCTTGAGCAGATGCGTTTTTAGATCCGAATATTGAGAACATGACTAAAAGAGATAAATAATGAGCGTATTTCATAACCATTTAAAATGAATAACAATATACGAATAGAATAGTTTGGTTTCGACAAGCCCAACCTGACAAACTTCCAACAAGCTCAACAATTACATCCGTTCCGGAACGCGAATTCCCAACAACCGCATTGATTTTTCCAATGTGGTAGCAACCACCGAAGAAAATGCAATTCTGAATTTCAATCGACTTGGATCGGCTTCATTAAAAATAGGAATCATTTGGTAAAATTGATTGTACGATTTTGCCAACTCATACGCAAAGTTTGCAATAATGGAAGGGGAATATTCACGTGCCGCTTCTTCCAACTTTGATTCGTAGTTGCTCAGCATGTACAACAACTCCTGCTCCACCGGTTCAATCGTTGTTACGTTCTTAAAATCATCAATCTGAACGGTGGTTCCTAATTCATTTCCTTTTCGTAAGATGGCTTTGATCCGCGCATGCGCGTACTGAATAAACGGCCCGGTATGCCCTTGAAGCTGGATGGATTCTTCTGGATCGAACAGCATCCTTTTCTTCGGATCGACTTTTAGCAAGAAATATTTCAACGCTCCTAAACCGATCATTTCGAAAAGTTCTTTCGCCTCTCCATCACCCAACTCATCAATCTTACCAAGTTCCCGGGTTTGTTTTTCTGCTTCCGCAATCATTTCGTCCATCAGATCGTCAGCATCTACTACCGTGCCTTCACGTGATTTCATTTTCCCGGAAGGAAGATCAACCATCCCGTAAGAAAGATGATAACATTCTTTCGCCCACTCGTATCCTAACTTAGCAAGGATTAAAAACAATACTTTGAAGTGGTACTCCTGTTCGTTGCCGACTGTATAAACTTGCCTGCTAATGTTTGGGAAATCACGGAAACGTAAAATAGCGGTGCCAATATCTTGTGTCATGTACACGGAAGTTCCATCTGCACGCAACAAAAGTTTCTGATCAAGTCCATCATCGGTAAGATCAACCCAAATGGATCCGTCTTCCTTTTGAAAGAACACCCCTTGTTCAAGTCCTTTCATTACCTCTTCCTTGCCGAGTAAATAGGTTTCGGATTCATAATAAAGTTTCTCGAAGTCAACACCCATTTGTTTGTAGGTAGCTTCAAAACCTGAATACACCCAACCGTTCATTGTCCTCCACAAGTCGACAGTTCCGGTATCATGGTGCTCCCATTTCTGTAACATATCAACAGCGGCTTTCATAATGGGCGCTTCTTTTTCTGCCAACTCTTTAGTGCTTCCTTTTTCTACCAGTTCAGCAATCTCTGCTTTGTATCGCTTATCAAACTCCACATAATATTTCCCCACCAACTTATCACCTTTCAATCCACTGCTTTCGGGAGTTTCTCCGTTACCGAAAAGTTTCCAGGCAGCCATCGATTTACAAATGTGTATTCCACGGTCGTTGATGATCTGTACTTTGTGAACGTTATAGCCACAATCTTTATAAATTTCACTTACACTCCAACCAAGAAAGTTATTACGCAAATGGCCAAGGTGTAAGGGTTTGTTGGTATTCGGTGAAGAGTACTCCACCATAATTTCTTTTCCGTTGGATGGAAGTGTACCAAAATTTTTATTTGCATACATGGATGAGAATAATTCAATCCATGTTGATTCCGAAATGGTCAGGTTTAAAAAACCTTTTACGACATTAAACTTACTAACAGCAGTTGTGTTCGCAACCAGATAATCACCAATCATGGTCGCTGTTTCTTCCGGACCTTTTTTTGAAAGTCGTGTAAGCGGAAAACAAACCAATGTATGTGAACCCTCAAACTCTTGATTGGTAGCTTGTACTTGCAAAGCAGGAGCTTCCTGGCCAAATACTGAATTGACAGCATTGCTAATTTCCTGACGTAAAACGGATTCGAGATTCATAAGTTAAATTGGTTTGAGACATCTCCCCCTTGTTGATAGGTTGGTGATACCTTTATATAGGTTGGAGACAACTCCAACCTCAAGCAAGTACCTTGAACAAACTCAGGCCTTACATATTACATATCCAATATGTACGCAAATATTAAAGGCGCTACAATTGTAGCATCACTCTCTACAATAAACTTTGGAGTTTCAATGCTAAGTTTTCCCCATGTAATTTTTTCATTGGGAACTGCGCCAGAGTATGACCCATAACTGGTTGTTGAATCACTGATCTGACAGAAATAACTCCAATACGGAATGTTGTCTTTCTCTAAATCCTGATGCAACATCGGCACTACGCATATTGGGAAGTCACCGGCAATACCGCCACCAATCTGGAAGAAACCAATTCCTTCTGTTCCTGAATTTTTGATATACCAATCGGCAAGCCAAGCCATGTATTCAATACCACTTTTCATCGTAGAAGCTTTCAACTCACCCGTGAAAACATGGGATGCAAAAATATTTCCCATGGTAGAGTCTTCCCAGCCTGGAACGACCATCGGTAAATTCTTTTCCGCTGCAGCGATCATCCACGAATTTTTCGGATCGATTTCGTAATACTGTTTGAGGTCCCCACTGTTGATCATGCGGTACATAAACTCGTGCGGGAACAACCGCTCCCCTTTATCTTCGGCATCTTTCCACACCTGGAATAAATGTTTTTGCAATCTTCTAAATGCTTCTTCTTCTGGAATACACGTATCCGTAACCCGGTTTAAATGTTTTCCTAAAAGATCCCACTCTTCTTGTGGAGTTAAATCACGGTAGTTTGGAATTCTTCTGTAGTGCGAATGCGCCACCAAATTCATGATGTCTTCTTCGAGGTTGGCACCTGTACACGAAATGATATGCAGTTTATCCTGACGGATCATTTCCGCTAAGGAAATACCTAATTCACCAGTACTCATGGCTCCGGCCAATGTCACCATCATTTTTTTATTTTCTTCAAGATGTTTTTTATACCCTTTTGCAGCGTCTACTAAGGCGGCAGCATTAAAATGTAGAAAATTTTTCTCAAGGAAAGTGGAAATTGGTCTGTTTTGGCTCATAGCAATTATGTTTCGTATCGGGTGCGAAATTAAGGAATCAAATGATAAATAAGGTAAAAGAAATCGTTTTTGGATTGACCTCAGAGCCGTTAGGCCAACATTAGAAATAAGTATGCAATTAATTATCTAATTATCAGCTAGCACCGGTCGCGATTGCAACGCAGTTACGGTCGCTTCCAAAATCTCAAAACCACTTTCAGCCATTTTATTCTCGGTATCCAACGTAGGATTTACTTCCGTAATCTCCCACGCACAGATACGGGGATCTTTTGCCAATTCAGCGTTCAGGTCTTTTGCCTCCTCCAGTGTTAATCCATTGGGAACGGGCGTTCCTGTACCGGAAGAAATCCGACTATCCAAACTATCTACATCAAAAGAGATGTAAATGAGATCGCAATGATCCAACATGCTGAGTGCTTTTCGTGCCGCTACCCGTGCTCCCGATTTTTTAATTTCTTCCGTATCAATAAAATTAATGTTGTGCTTATTGATCAGGTAGTTTTCTGGTTTCTCGAAATCACGCACCGCAAGGAAAACCAAATCATCGGCACTGATCTTGGGACCCGCCATGCCAATGTCTTTTATCTGTTCCCAATAGTCGATCGTGCCTCCACGTGGATCATTTATTTTACATTCCAAATTATCGAAACCACATGCCATGGCCAATGGCATTCCATGCATGTTACCGGAAGGGGTTGTGTAAGGCGTATGTAAATCAGCATGTGCATCAATCCAAATGACACCTATCCTTTTTTTAGGATTAGCTTTTTTTATTCCGGCAATGGTACCGTAAGCTGTACTGTGATCGCCTGCCATCACGATCGGAAAGTAACCATCGAACAAGGTCTCGTATAGCTCAAGGCAAACGCGTTCTTCCATGATCAACACACCGTCAATGAATTTTGCGTGGGCATGTTCCGCACCATCAAACAATAACTCGTTCACGTGCTCTACTTCAACGGACTCAACTTTCTTAAAGAAATCGGATTTTAAATCGAGGCTGGCAATTTTCATAGCTTCCACCCCAAGACTGGAACCACGGGTACCCGCGCCAATCTCTGACTTCACTTCTATGATTTTAATGGTATTCACAAATAAAAATTTTAAACTTTCGTAATCGCTGGTAAATAATGCAAAAAATCCTTTCGCCTCCTCAGAAATCGGGAAGCAGGCAAGCAAGGCAGAACAGACGATAGAAAAAGGAACTTGTCATGGGTTCAAATATCGTTGCAAAGATGGCAAAATTATACCAATATTGCACCTTCCAAATTTTGCCAGTTGGTAAAACCCGGGTTTTGATTATACCTTAGTTTCTACTTTAATCTACCGCCACCATAATGAAGAGTTATCGTGATTTAATTGAGCAAACCTTCGAATTCCCTCAAAAAGAGTTTAAAGTACGCGAACATGAACTTTTATTCAATGATGTTCCGCTTATGGAGATAATCCAGGAATACGGAACTCCATTGAAAATCACGTATTTACCGCGTATTAGTGAGAACATTCGGTACGTAAAGGCTACGTTCAACAATGCGATTGAGAAATTTAAGTACAATGGCAAATACACCTATTGCTATTGTACAAAATCCTCACACTTTTCATTTGTGCTGGAAGAGGCGCTTAAAAACGATATCCACATTGAAACATCTTCTTCCTTTGATATTCCGATCGTAAGGAGTTTATACGAAAATGGAAAAGTGTCAAAAGAGACATACATTGTTTGCAATGGTTTCAAAATGCCATTGTATACAAAATATATAGTTGAGTTGTTGAACGATGGGTTTACAAATTGCATACCCATCCTCGACAATATGAATGAGCTCAATGCGTATGAAGATTCTGTTAACGGTAAATACAATATTGGGATTCGCGTTGCCGCAGATGAAGAACCTAACTTCGAATTTTATACTTCCCGTTTGGGAATTCGCTATAGCGACATCAATCAATTCTATAAAGACCGGATTGAATCCAGTGAGAAAGCGAATTTAAAAATGCTCCACTTCTTCATTAATACAGGTATTAAAGACACCGCATATTATTGGAGTGAACTGAGCCGGTTCGTTTTTAAGTATTGCGAACTAAAGAAAATTTGCCCTTCGCTTGATTCGATTGATATCGGTGGCGGATTTCCAATTAAAACTTCACTTACCTTCCAATACGATTACAAGTACATGATCGAACAGATTGTGGAAAACATCAAATGGATTTGTGATAAAAATAATGTTCCTGTTCCGAATATTATCACCGAGTTTGGTTCGTATACTGTTGGTGAAAGTGGAGCGGTGCTGTATTCTATCATTGACGAGAAACTCCAAAACGATAAAGAGCTTTGGTATATGATCGATGGATCCTTCATCACGCATTTACCCGATGCCTGGGGCCTCAACCAAAAATATGTGTTGCTGGCCCTCAACAAGTGGGACGACCCCTATCACAAAGTAAACATCGGTGGACTGACGTGCGATAGCCATGACTATTATAATTCAGAAGCGCACACAGGAGAAGTTTTCTTACCAATGATCAACGATCCGGAAAAATTATTCATCGGCTTCTTTCATACCGGAGCCTATCAGGAATCACTTGGAGGATACGGAGGAATTCAACATTGTTTGATCCCTGCACCGAAGCATGTTTTGATCGACCGGAATGAAGATGGAGAAATCAGCACTAAGCTTTTTGCAGGTGAGCAACAAAGCGATAGTATGTTGAAGGTATTGGGGTATTAGGGGGTAAGTAAATTACTTTTTTTTCTTCAATCTACTTTCCAGTTCTTCAATTTCCCTTATATCGGTTTGAGCTGAC
>JBGTGG010000095.1:0-9969 GCA_041746855.1 Cyclobacteriaceae bacterium
CCAAACACCGCTTTGAAGCATTTGTTCCTGTGCTTCTTCCCTGTTTAATCCGGTAAGGTCAGAAACTGAATATTTTTTGAACTGAACATGTTCAGGTGTTTTATCCGCAAGGATTTTTACACCTAATAATTTCCGCTTTTCCCCGCGAACGATTTCCACAACCTCCCCGCTTACCGGAGATGTGAAAACAATCTTATCATTGCGCTTCTCATGGAACAAAACCGAACCTGCTTTTACATTTTCCCCTTCCTTTACAATTACTTTCGGAAGATAAACCCCTTCAAAATCAGTAGGTTTAATAGAAAACGTTTCAGGTTGATCGATTTGCGCAATGGTTGGAGAGGCTTTTCCTGCAAGTTTGATATCAAAGCCCTTTTTGAGTCGGATAAATTTACCCATGCTTTTAGTGACGATCGTTAATTAAAGAACGTGGCAAAAATAATAATTTTTCAGTACCAAAGAAGGATAAAATCGCAATATATGGTACTAAAAAAGCAGTTGTTTGGGTTCGGGGGCATATGCCCCGGTTAGGCCAAAATTTGTGTTAGAGCCAACCGCACCACTTCATCCACCTGCTCTTCAATAAACATGTGTGTAGTGTCAATGGTTATGGCGTCCTCGGCCTTCCTTAGCGGGCTTTCCTTGCGGGATGTATCGATCGAATCACGTCTGGTAATGTTGGAGATTACCTCATCCAGGTTCACCAGTTGTTTCGCTTCCAACAACTCACGTTGTCTTCGGATGGCGCGGGTAGCAATATCCGCTGTCATGAAAACCTTGAGATGGGCATCCGGGAATACCACGGTGCCTATATCCCTTCCGTCCATCACGATCCCTTTATCTTTGCCAAACTTACGTTGAAGCGCAACCATCGCCTGGCGGACTTCTTTAATCGCACTTACATTGCTTACCTGATCGGAAATTTTCATCTTCCTGATCTTTCCTTCTACATTTAGGCCGTTCAGGTAAATATTGGTTTCATTTTTCACATCCGTCTTAAACGAAATATCCATGTCACTCAACGCCTGTTGAATTTCCTTGGGACTAAATAGCGAAATATGGTTTTCCAAAAAGTAATGTGTAACTGCCCTATACATTGCCCCCGAATCGATATAGCGATATCCGAGAATTCGGGCAGCTTCTTTAGCGGTTGTGCTTTTCCCGCATGCTGAATAACCATCGATGGCAATAATAATGTTGGGTAGGTTCTTCATAATTAGCAATCTTTTTGTGGACACGGAATCGGTTTTCCCGGCTTTAATTTCTTATTGGGTTTATTGGAAGCACATCCTCCCGCAAGTAAAGCAACAACCAGTATGAGTGTAAGTTTTTTGATCATCATCTTTATTTTGGAGAATTCTGATAACTCATTTGAAAACCTATTTTTTGGCCTCCACCCAAATCCGGTGTATGCTGAAGCTTTTGAATTAAGGTAATGAATTTAACACGCGGATAGGGCAACGCCATCAAGTCATTTTCGATCGCCATGGCCAGCGAAATTTTTAAAAGCGCTTCCAAATCAGGTGCGGATACAGGTAGTGCAGAAATTTGATTTGCAATCGATTCGAGCCTTCCTTCCCCTTCAATGAAATAACGGTTCTCGTGGTTGATCATCAAACGCGCCAACAAGTATCCAGGATCATTCACACGGTTGAACTTATACGAATCGGACATGAAATTGTAAATCATGATTTGCCCGAAATACCGGTTGATATCCTTTTCCAAAATATAGGGATCCTGCATGACAGCATGCTCGGCATCGAAGGTTACAATGTTGGTGTGGAGTACAAAAATCAAAAGATCACCGGCTACTTTAAGATGGAATTCGTGCTCATTAACATCCGTGAACTCAATAGTTACATCATTGTCATCCGTTTGCGCTGTGAGCTTCGTGGCAATTTGTATGGCCGTTTGTCTTAGAATTGAAAAAGAAGCCAGGAGATGTTTGTATGTCACTTGCTTAGCAAAAGACTTTGTCTCCAGTAAATGTTTTATGTATCCTATATGGTCCTGATCCGTTTGCATACAATAAGGTAAATATAGCTGTTAGTTGGTAGTTGATAGTTTTGCAAGGCGTAAAAAATGAAGTTAATTTGTTATCAACCAATCACCATCAATTTGCCCGGACAATTATCAACAATAACCAACACCGAAATATGGATAACAAAGAAGGAAATGCCGAACGAATGTTCAAAAATTTAGGAAAAAAAGCGGATCAATTCGTTGAAGAGCTTCAAGAAGCAAGCGAACGGCTTCAGAAAGAATTTCAAGAAAAGTACGAAGAACTAAAGGTTTCGGCAGAAAAACTCCGGGAGGAGTCAAAAAACAAAGAGCGGTGGAAAGAGGTAGAAGATAGCTTAAAGAAAGCAGGGGAAGAGTTGAAGAATGCTTTTAAGACTGCGTTTAAGGAAAAGGGTTAGAAAAGTTTCAGGTTACAAGTTGCAGGTTGCACACGAACTTTGTAACCTGCAACTTGTAAACTAAATTACTGTCGTCTTCCACTTTCCCCTTTTGAAAATAATTATACAGGCAATCGCAAGTATCGATTCAGAAATTGCGATGGCTGAAAAAACACCGGCTGGACCCATCTCCAATTGAATTGATAAAAAATATGCCAGTGGAATCTGTAGCATCCAAAATGCAAACAAATTCAAAATGGTAGGTGTCCTTGTATCGCCCGCCCCATTAAAAGATTGCCCCAATACCATTCCATAGGCATAGAAAATATAGCCGATGGAAACAATGCGTAAACATTGCACGCCATAGAAAAGGGAATCCTCATCCGTTTTAAAAAATCCTAAAATAATATCTGCCCCCAGAAAAAATACAATGGAAACAAATCCTAAAAAAAGCATTGTTAAAAAAGCGGATCGCCATACGGATTTCTCAGCCCGGTCGGGTTGGTTAGCACCCAAATTTTGACCCACCAATGTGGCTGCCGCATTCGACATTCCCCAGGCGGGAAGGATGGCAAAAACGATAACACGAATTCCAATCGTATACCCTGCCAATGCTGCGCTTCCAAAAGTTGAAATAATCCGTACTAAAAAAATCCAGCTCGCAGAGGCAATCAAAAACTGACCGGTTCCACCTGCTGATACTTTGATCAATCGCCAAATAATTTTCCAATCTACAATCAGGCTTTTGGTATTTAGTTTAATCAAACCATCACCACGTGTCAAATGATAAATTTGATAAAGCACACCCGTACTTCTTCCAATGGTAGTCGCAATGGCCGCACCCTCCACACCAAAACTTGGAATCGGCCCCCAACCAAAAATCAAGATCGGATCAAGAACAATATTCAACCCATTCGCCAACCATAGGGATCGCATTGCCAGCGAAGCATTTCCTGCTCCCCTGAATATTCCATTGATCAGAAAGAGGAGCATGATGGAAATATTCCCACCAAACATCCAACGTGTATAGTTGACTCCCGTGGCGATAATCGCATCAGTTGCTCCCATCATTTTCAGGATGTCGGAAGCGTACATAAATCCAGTTATTCCAAGTACCACTGAAATAGCAACGGCTATATAAATGGATTGCATCGCGGCAATTTTTGCGGCATCAATATTCTTTTCGCCAACACGTCTCGCCACCATAGCTGTTGCTCCCATGCTAACGCCAATGGCAACTGAATACACGAGCATGATTACCGACTCTGTCAAGCCAATTGTTGCCACCGCATTGTTGTCGCCAAGATTGCTAACAAAGAAAACATCAACAACCGCAAACAATGCCTCCATTGCCATCTCCAAAATCATTGGAACGGAGAGCAAGAAAATTGCGCGATCGATACTTCCTGTGGTAAAGTTTTCGTCCTTGCCAAGAATGGCGGTATTCAATAAAGCAAAAAGTGATTTTATTTTTTGTAGCATATAAAGTCCTTAAAAAATGTAAGTAATCATCGCACCCCGGAACGGGTAACGAAAAACAGTAGAAAGGGATGTAGTTAATTTTAGAAAATTGAACTACTTACTTTACGGACTTCATGGGCTTTAAAATTTGAAATGGATTCAACTCATATTGAATCCATTATCAAAAGTAAGAAAATCTGGTGAACATGAGCAAGAGGGCAAAATATAGTTTGTAAGTATCTTCTAAAGTAGTGCGCTTACTATTTTACCGCTACATCTAAAATCAACATCGGGGTAGTCATTTCTTGAGTTCGGCTACTGCTTTTTATAGTGTTTTTTTTATTTCATTGAGTTCAATTTGTACGTTTTGAATTATTCCCATCTCTGATTTATTATGATGCTCAGGTCGCCAGAATTGGTAGGTTAGATAATACAGGTCGTTCCAAGGGATGATGAAACAACTTAAATTATCTGTTGTTGGTCCCCAGTCTAGAAAACTGTGGAGAGTATAAATGCTGTCATCCTCAATGTCATATTCCGTTGTTCCTCCGTTCTCGTACGAATTATTAATTCATGAATCTCGCTGTGGTGTCATCACAACATACATACCGATTGTCGATCACAATATCTACAGTGCGAATTTCAGTTTCTAATCGCTTTTGGCCGATATCAAATGCAAAAATTGACTTATATCCAATTATCATGGTAGTTTCTTAATTCGTTCGATGGGTTCACAAAAAAGGAACCCGAAAGCTTCTCTATTAAATATTGACTTTCATGGAGCCACGTTGATTTTGTGATTCATCATTTGGATATTGAAGTTGACCTTGGCTTCAAGCGCATTGAAAACCTTAAGAATAGTTTCCAATGTGATGTTACCCGTATTATTTTCCAATCGGGAAATTTGGGCTTTCTTTACACCAATGATCCTACCCAATTCTTCTTGTGTCAAATTCCGTTGCTTTTTGGCTTTTTGGATCATGTCTCCCACTAGCTCAAGTTTAAGTTCGAACTCATATTGCTCTCGTTCAGGAGTTCCCTGCTTGCCAATTAGTTCGTCTTTTGCTTCTTCAAGTGTATAGGTTTTCATGACTGTTTTTCTTTAAAGTAAAGTATTGTATTCTAATTTGTTCTGCCTTCTCTATTTCTTTTTGTTCAACCCTACTGGTTTTCTTAATCGTTCCATGGTGGCCAAAACTAATGTGTGTTGCTTATCATTCTTATCCCAAAATGCCAGAAGTCGATATTGAAGTCCTGCATATAATGTCCTGAACTCCCAAATTTCCCCTTGCAGTTTTTTAAAAAGTTTAGAATCTGTTGTTTCACGTGCCCTTTCAATGTTCTGCAATATTTTATTCTTGGATTTCAGGCTCTGCTTCCGTAGAAATTTCATCGCTTCTTCTAGCAAAACGGCTTCAAATCGTTTTATCATTCAAATCATTGGGGCTTAACTCAAGTAAAGGCACAAAAGTTTCGTTAAATGTAAACAAATCATATCCCCAAAAAAAAAGAGCCCGAAAGCTCCTTTTTTTAAATATTGAAATCGAATTAAACTATCCGATTGAAATACGTTTGAATTCAGCCACGGTAAGTCCTTTGGAAACACTATCCAAATACTGTGCAACCGTCTTTGAATTGTCCTTCACAAAAGATTGAGGCAGCAAGGTATTTTCTTTGAAGAACTTGTTAAGCTTTCCGGCAGCAATTTTCTCCACCATGTTCTCTGGCTTTCCTTCAGCAAGAATTTGCGCTTTCGCGATTTCCAATTCTTTCTCTACCACAGATTTCTCAACAGAATTTTCGTCAACACCAATTGGACTCATGGCAGCAATCTGCATTCCGATATCTTTTCCAGCGGCAGCAGTAGCTTCTGTGTTACCATTCACACCTTTCAACGAAACCAATACACCAAGTTTAGAACCGGCATGGATGTAAGGAACTACCATTTCACCATGCATGTGAATGTATTCCGTAACTTCTACTTTCTCTCCAATCTTTCCGACCAACTCAACAATCCGTTCATTTAAAGTAAGTTCACCAACTTTCGTTGCCAACAAAGCTTCTTTATCTGCTGGTTTTGTTGAGACCGCGGTATCCAGAATTAAGTTTCCCAGGTTTTGAAATTCTACGTTAATGGCCACAAAATCCGTTTCGCAATTCAACGCAATCAAAAAGGCTTCCTTTCCATCATCACTGGTTTTCACGAAAACAGATCCTTCTTTTGCATCTTTATCAGAACGGGATGCAGATACTTTTTGGCCTTTTTTACGCAATATTTCAATTGCTTTTTCAAAATCACCATTAGCTTCAGTTAGGGCTTTTTTACAGTCCATCATACCTGAACCGGTCATTTGTCTAAGTTTGTTTACGTCTTGTGCTGAAATTGACATGTCTATATTCGTTTTTATTATACTTCTTAAATTATTGAATGGCCTTAAAAAATTAAACACCGACTGGAAGGCCGATGTTTAATTTAGATTTTATGGAAAGACTGGCCTTGCCTCCAATCTGTTCTAACCTTAATTTGATTCTACAGATTCCTTCTCGTCAACACTTTTCTTTGCGTCTTCTTCTTTCCTAAGTGCTGCATCATCCTTCTCCTTCTTACGCTCCATCAACGCCTCTTCAATCACTTTACCAATATAGGTGTTGATCAAGTGGATTGATTTATACGCGTCATCGTTGGCAGGAATTGGGAAATCCACGCCATCCGGATCAGAGTTGGTATCAACCATTGCAAAAACAGGGATATTTAATTTTTGTGCTTCAGAAACCGCGATGTGCTCACGCTTTACGTCAATCACAAACAATGCCGCAGGAAGTCTGTTCAGGTCGGTGATTCCGCCCAACAATTTCTCAAGCTTTGCTTTCTCACGTGTCAACATTAAGCGCTCACGCTTTGCCATGTTCAAGTATGCTTCATCTTTCATCAATTTTTCAATTTGAGAAAGTTTTTTTAGCGACTTGCGAATAGTAGCGAAGTTGGTAAGCATACCACCCAACCAACGCTCCGTTACGTACGGCATGTTCAGGCGTTTTGCTTCTTCAGTTACAATATCTTTTGCTTGTTTCTTGGTAGCAACAAACATGATTTTACGACCAGAGCGAACGATATTCTTAAGCGCAAAAGCTGCTTCTTCAATGCACTCAAGCGTTTTGTTCAAATCAATTAAATGAATACCGTTGTTTTCCATAAAGATGTACTCTGACATCTTTGGATTCCACTTGCGGGTAAGGTGTCCGAAGTGAACCCCTGCATCCAACAAACCCTGATATGTTAATTTTTCAGCCATTAAATTTTTCTTGTTATGATTAACGCTTGCTAAACTGGAATTTCCGTCTTGCTTTTCTTCTTCCTGGTTTCTTACGCTCTACCATTCTTGAATCGCGTGTGATAAACCCTTCTTTACGAAGCGGGGACTTGTTCTCTTCGTTGATTTCAGACAAGGCACGGGCAATACCCAAACGGATCGCTTCCGCCTGACCGGTAATTCCACCACCTTCTACATTGATATTAATATCATATTGTCCGTCCATTTTCACCGCTACCAAAGGTTGTTTTACCTTTGTTTGGTCAATCTCTGACAAGAAATATGTTTTGAACTCTTTATTATTGATTGTGATCTCACCTTTTCCAGGTCTAAGGTATACCCTCGCTACTGAGGTCTTTCTTCTACCGATCGTGTTGGTTATCTCCATTAAATTAGAATTTTAATTCTTTAGGTTGTTGTGCACTATGCTGATGTTCAGGGCCTACATAAACATGAAGGCTACGGAATAATTCCCGTCCTAATCTGTTTTTAGGAAGCATTCCGCGAACGGCATGCTCAACCAAACGCTCAGGATGCTTGTCGCGAATGCGTTCAGGGGTGTGCTCGCGCTGACCACCAGGATATCCGGTGTGTGAAAAAAGTACTCTGTCCGTCCATTTCTTTCCGGTCATTCTTACTTTCTCAGCATTGATAACGATTACATGGTCCCCGCAATCATCGTTGGGACTGTAGCTCGTTTTGTGCTTGCCACGGATAACACGTGCTATCTGACTTGCCAAACGGCCTAAAACCTGTGAATTGGCATCAATTACGTACCAACCTTTCTCCGCCTGTGCTTTGCTCGAATGAGCTGTTTTATAACTATTATGATCCACTTTTATAAATTAAAATCAATAAAATATACCCTCACCTTAAAAAGGGACACAAAGGTAGTTTCTTAATTTTTGAAATGCAAGTTTGGGCAAAAACTTTGATTTCAGGGCTGAGAGGCCACTTCAACTGTTTAATTCTAACTGCCTGATTAAAGCCCTCATATCTTTTGGGTAAGGAGCCTCAATTTTTACCGTTTTTAGGGCCAAATCCTGAAATTCCAATGAAAAGGCGTGCAATGCCATCCGCGCCATTACCGGTTTTTCCTCTTCATCTTTTTTCAAATTAAACTTTCGCTTAACACTGGAAAGATAAAAAGGTCGGCCCCCATAGGCCAGGTCACCGGTGATGGATGCCTTTAATAAGGACAAATGAACCCTGATCTGATGGGTCCTCCCGGTGATGGGCCGACACCCTATTAAAGTATGGTTTCTATAAGTAGTAATGGAAGAAAAAAAAGTTTTCGAAGGCTTTCCTTCCCGGTCAATTTTCACGGTGCCATCCGACCGCTTTAATATAGGGGCATCTACCATCTCCTCATTGAAATTATGGATTCCATCCACCACAGCATGGTACACCTTTCCCATTTTCCGCATTTCGAACTGGATACTGGCATGGCGGTAGGCTTCGGGGTTCTTGGCAATCAATAAAACACCCGATGTATCCCGGTCCAACCGATGGCAAATTTGGGCATCGCCCACGTAAGCCTTCGCCAGTTTTAACACATCGATGGGGTCATTCCGGTCTTCAAGTGATGAAAGGAATGGTGGTTTATTGATACCTAGGTAATCATCATCCTCAAAAAGGATACTGTCTTCTATCTTAAATTTCAATTTTCGGCTTCTTATTTAGAATTGCGCGGCAATTTAAAACTAAATGTGGAACCTTCCCCGGGTTTGCTCTCAACTTCTGCTTTTGTGCCGTGGCCTTCCAGGATATGTTTAACAATTGCCAGGCCCAGCCCGGTACCTCCCTTTTCCCGGCTTCGGCTTTTATCTACACGAAAAAAACGTTCAAAAATCCGGCTCTGAAATTCAATAGGAATTCCCTCCCCTGAATCCTGAACATAGGTAATGATACTCTTTTTGGAAACATGAAAGCGAATCCGGACTTCCCCTCCTTCTCTACTATACTTTACCCCATTGGAGATCAGGTTCGTCAACACCTGGTTGATCCGCAGCCAGTCGGCATAGGCGGTGGTCTCTTTATCCGATTTTTCAATGATCATCCTAACATCCCGCCTGGCGGCCTTGTCCTCCAGTTGCTCAATTACTTCTTCAGTGATTTTTGTCAAATCAATTTTTTCAAAGTTCATTTTGATTTGCCCAGTTTCAATGTGGGAAAGTGTTAGCAAATCCTGCACGAGCGCATCAAGGCCATCCAAACTTTTGGCAGCTTTTTTTAAGAATTTTGTGCGGACCGTTTTATCATTGACGGCACCATCGATAAGGGTGTGAACAAAACCTTGTGCCGCAAAAATTGGTGTTTTTAATTCGTGCGAAACGTTGGCAATAAATTCCCTGCGAAAGGCTTCGAGTTTTTTAAGCTCGTCAATTTCCTGCTGCTTGATTTCGGCCAACGTAAAAATTTCGTCATTGATGTTCTTGAGGGGGTTGAGGGCTCCCGGGTGTTGTTTGTTGATCCCCTTTAGCTCCTGCTTCTTCAGCTTGTTCAAAAGCTTGTAAATCTTATCGATCTCTTTGAAGATCAGAAACTCAAGAATGACGAAAATTAAAAGATAGGAGACAGAAAAACTTATCGCGAAGCCAACCAGCAAGGCATTTTGGCTTACACCTTCCACCAGTGACAAAAAAAGAACGGTGATAAGCGCTATGCAAAAGGCTAGCAAAAGGGAAAGTACCCTGGCGCTATAAACCATTTTTAGTTTAGACTAAGCTTGTACCCAACGCCCTTTACCGTTACAATAAAGTCATCGCCTATTTTTTCCCGCACTTTACGAATATGAA
>JBGTGG010000096.1:0-9128 GCA_041746855.1 Cyclobacteriaceae bacterium
AGCTTTTTATAAAACCTTATTTCCGATGTAGATCACCTCACCCTTCATAAACCCAAATCGGTTTACTTCCGCTTCCGAAAGTGTTTTGAACAAATCGATTTCTTCAACTTTTAATCCGGCACGTTCCAATCGTTTAGGATAGTCCAATCCATATTTACGGACATGGTCATCTTGTCCAAATAATTTTTCCCTTTCCCTTTTATCGGTGATGGTGGTGTCTTCAATTGTTTCTTCCGGCAATGGAGGGAAGAAGGGAACTTGCAGAATGGCAAACCCTCCAGGTTTTAAAACGCGGGTAATTTCACTGACGGCTTTGATATCATTTTCCACATGTTCGAGCACATGGTTGCAGAGTACGACATCAAAAGTATTTTCTTCAAAAGGGATTTGATGAATGTCCATTTTTACTTTTGCTAATGGGGATTCAATGTCCGCAGTGATGTATTGATCGCCATGGATTTTTTCAAACCGGTCGATAAAACAAGCTTCGGGTGCAATGTGGAGGATGTGCAGTTTTTCTTGAAAGAAGGAAGTGTGGTTCTTTAAATAATACCAGATCAGTCGGTGCCGCTCGAGGGATAAACAATTTGGGCACAGGGCATTGGATCTCGGATTGATTCTTCCGTAGGGCAGAAATTTCTTGTAGGTTTTTTCGCAGACTGTGCACTGAACAGTATCTCCCGAATAGAAAAATCCCACTACTTTCATCCCTGTTCCACTTATACGCTGGAGGTATTTTCGGGGGATATAGCGGATCAACAGAGAGATAATCTTCTTCATCGGGCAAATAAAGGCAGAATATCATCAAATTGAAATATGCTTGTTAAAAAGCGAGGAGAAGCTAGCACAAATCCGTCTGACCGCTTTGAGCGGTCTGACGGATACCAGCGCTCGTGGTTTGCCGTTTCGTCCAGTATTTTCGAACTTTTAAAACTATTTGTGCACGAAGCACATCTAATTATTGTAAAACGGTAAGGAGCCTAAACTGAAGAAAAAGGAGATATTTGAACCGCGTATGCATGCAGAAACTTTACTTGACATTGCCATGATGCATTCCGATGCGTTGGTGGAGCGGGCAAAACAAGGCGATCAGAATGCCCAGGGCAAGCTGGTTCAGCTGTGGTATAAACGCATCTATAATTTTGGGTTCAAATTCTTCCATGATCATGATCTCGCCATGGAGGCAACCCAAAAGACGTTTATCTCCATGTGCAAAAATATAGCGAGCCTGCAGGATAGTGGCCGTTTTAAATCCTGGGTCTATACCATTGCCGTTAATTATTGCCGTGAAGAAACCAGAAAAATGAAAGTCAGTCGTTCGCTTTCCTTTGATAAAGTCTGGAATCCGGAAGCTGAGAGTTCTCCGAAATGGGATTCAGCAAGTCACCGGCATCAAAATCCGGAGAAGCAATTTCAGCAAGGTGAGCTCTCAGAGATTTTACAAGAAGCACTGGCAGCATTGAATGAAGACCAACGTGAAGTCGTGATCATGAAAGAATACGAAGGATTGAAATTCAGGGAGATATCGGAAGTGTTGAACATCTCTGAGAATACAGTGAAGTCGAGGATGTATTATGGATTGGATACACTACGGAAAATTTTAGAAAAGAAAAACATAACGAAAGAAACAATACATTATGAGCTATAAACCAAACGAAGGAGCAATGATGGCCTACCTGTATGGTGAGCTGGAAGGCAGTGAGAAGGGAAAGTTCGAACAGTACTTGTTAACGAGTGCTGAAGCAAGAATGGAATTGGAAAAATTGAAAGGCTTACGATCTGTGCTTTCCCATGTGCAA
The DNA here is from genome assembly GCA_041746855.1 of Cyclobacteriaceae bacterium. Classification (GTDB taxonomy): domain Bacteria; phylum Bacteroidota; class Bacteroidia; order Cytophagales; family Cyclobacteriaceae; genus JBGTGG01. Next base: position 1,800 of record JBGTGG010000096.1, read on the forward strand.
GATAAAGAAGTGATTGCACCTCCTATTTTTATTGATAGCAATACTTCAAAACGAAATTCATTTTTTCAATCAACAACTTTCAAAACTATTATAGGGATTGCAGCATCTCTGTTGTTGTTAATGATGGTAGGAAAGATGACTGATACACGTGTACAATTTTCAGGCAACGAATTTACGATGTCGTTTGGCGAAGTAAGAACACAACCTGAAGAAAGGGTGGTAGAAGTACCAACAGGATTGACCGCTAATGAAGTACAGGCGATGATCAACAACTCTTTGGCGGACAATAACCAGGTGGTACAAACTAGTTTGGACGAGAGTCAAAAAAAATTGAATGAATCCATTCGCATGAACCTGGTGGCCAACTCCAAAAAAGTAGATGAGAACTTAAAACAAGCATCGTTGGCATCTCAAGAGCAAATCCAACAATACGTTTCGAGTTTGCAAACCGGGAACATGGAAGTAATGAAGGATTATTTTAAGATGACCTCCAATGATCAAAAGCAATACATTGAAGATTTGTTGGTGGACTTTGCGAAATATTTGCAGCAACAACGCAACGATGATTTGATGTTTATGCAGGCAAGGTTAAACAACCTCGAACAAAACACCGATGTGTTTAAGCAGGAAACAGAACAAATTTTATCGAGCATCATCACCAATGCGAATGTAAAACAGACAACAAGGAATTAATTTTTTAAACAATGGGAAATATGAAAAGGATGTGGATGAGTATGGTAGTGCTTGCACTGGCATCAGGAATAGCGATGGGGCAGAAGACGGATGAAGCACGGATGGAGCGTGACATTGCAGTAGCCGAGAATGTTTTGCAAACACTGATTAGACAACAATTTGAAAACCAACGCACGTTTTTTCAACTGGAAATCAACGGGGCATATCAGGCAGGATACGGAGTAACCTTTCGGATGCCTGCAGATTTTACAACCCCGGTTGTATTCAATTTTCCGAATGGAAGTGGTGGCGGAAATGTAAGGATATGGGATGGAGGGCAATCCAGCTACACCTATCGTTATGATAGCAGAAGTTCCGAACCTTTTATTGTTGAGCGTAGGGGGATGGATGATCGCAACCAGGATGTAACCGTGCGGGGGAGTGCACCGAGTGATTCAAATGAGAAAATTCGGTTAAAGGAAAGGAATGAAATTTCCCTGGATAGTATCCGCGATGCGTACAATGCACGTGTGATTGACGCTTCTAAAACTTTTATTGCCGACTATGGCGATATGATCAGCCAATTAGGAAGCACTGAAAAAATTGTAGTCACCAACCAGGGGGAACAACCAAAAATGTGGATGAACAGGATTGTGAGTGCCCCTAATCGTACAGTGTTGGCAGTGGAAGCAAATAAGGCCGATCTCATGCAATACAAACAAGGAAAAATTACTCGCGACCAATTTATGAAGAAGATAAAAGTCGTGGATACAGAAGTTACCAATGAGGTAGAGCCTGACTTTGAATTGTTGTCAAGTATTTTTAACCGCCTCTATCGGCAAGACTTATCCACTACCTATTTTTCTGATGGTAACTCGTACGAGCGCCTTAAAGATTTTGGTGTCGTATATTACATGCATGTTTATTCTTCCAATGAAGCGTATCAGGATCGGTTTGACATGCCAACGCTAAACATGAGCGGTATCACACAAGAAGAGCGCGACAAAAAAGTAAAAGAAGTCTATCCAAAGTTTGAAAATGAGTTCAAAGAAAATATAATTGAATATGGCCGCACTGTAAAAAGCTTAAAGCCTGAGGAGTCTTTGATATTTAACATTAAGTTAACAAAATGTACAGGGTGCGGAATTCCGCAATCACTGGAACTCTCAATAAAAGGATCGGTATTATCGGATTACAATGCAGGAAAGATTGATAGAAATGCAGCACTTGGTAAAATTGTTGTGAAGAAAGGATCGATTCAATAAGCATGTAGAATAAGCTGAACAGCCAATCGAATTCGGTTGGCTGTTTCTTTTTATACCATTGGGGCAATTGCTATTCAGGTGGTTTTTAAACCGGTGTAATTCGTCTTACTTTTGTGCACCTCTTAAATAAATATGTTAGGCATGAACAAAAAAAACGGATTAATAGCAATTGGAGTTGTGGTGGTTTTGGTAATCGCTTACTTCTTGATTGGAAGGCAAAGTGATGGAGCAGCTGAGATATTGGCGACCGTAAAGCGTGGTCCTTTCAAAATCGAAATTGAAACCACTGGCGAATTGGAGGCGAAGAACTCGGTGAAAATCACCGGACCTTCCGCGTTGCGTGAATTTAGAATTAATCAATTGACCATCCTCACAATTGTTGACGAGGGTACTGTTGTTAAACGAGGTGATTTGATTGCAACGTTAGACCGATCTGAATTTTTTACGAAGATAAAAGATAAAGAAATTGAGCTTGAAAAGGAACAGGCAGAATTCACGCAAACACAACTAGATACCACCTTAGTGCTGCGTGAAGCGCGAGATCAATTGATTAACCTTCGTTATGCTGTAGAAGAACAGAGCATCATTCTGGAGCAATCAAAATTTGAGCCACCTGCTACTATTAAGCAAGCTGAAATTAATAAGGAGAAAGCTTCCCGAGCATATGAGCAAGCGCAGGAGAACTATAAAATCCGCAAACAACAAAATGTTGCAAAAATGCGGGAACAATCAGCTGAATTAAGAAAAGTTCAGAATGAGTATAATGCAATGAATGAGCTCTCACAATCTTTTACAATTCTTGCACCAGAGCCAGGGATGGTAATTTATGCCAGAGGATGGGATGGAAAAGCAATTAAAGGAGGTTCTCAAATAGGAACCTGGGATCCTACAGTGGCTACCCTTCCAGACCTTACTACCATGGTATCAAAAACCTATATTAACGAAGTGGATGTTCGCAAAGTAAAACCCAATCAAAATGTAGAGATAGGACTTGATGCATATCCTGATAAGAAATTGACTGGGGTTGTTACGAAAGTGGCGAATGTAGGTGAGCAGCGCCCTAATAGTGATGCGAAGGTTTTTTTAGTTGAGATTGTGATCAATGGATCAGATCCATCCCTTCGTCCTGCGATGACTACGAGTAATAAAATTATCGCCAATGTGATCGATAGTGCGCTATTTCTTCCCCTTGAATGTTTACATAATCATTTGGATTCCATTACGTATGTATTCAAAAAAGATGGGATGAATACCATTAAACAAGAAGTGATGATCGGTGAGCGAAATGCAAATGATGCGATTTTGTTGGCTGGGCTTTCTGAAGGCGATAGACTTTACCTTTCTGTTCCCAAAGGGATGGAAGATGCAGATGTACGTTTGATTCCGGAGATGGATGGTAAGCGAAGAAAAGAAGATCCCAAAGTGGAAGAAAAGCCCGCGGGCAGGATAATGCCGGATGGCAGTGTGATGACAATGCCAACGGACAGAACTGCAAAACCTGATGGTGATAAGAAACCTGCAGGTGAAAAACAGGAAGGCAGGAAACGTGGTGCTAAAGCAAATAGCTAAGTCATGCTAAAATTGCTAAACGAAAAACTATTAGCGAATTTATACATCGCCATTGAAGCGGTGATCGCTAACAAAATGCGTTCACTGTTGACAGCACTCGGTATTATTTTCGGAGTGGCTGCCGTGATTGCGATGCTCGCCATTGGTAATGGTGCACAACAAGAGATATTAGAGCAGATCAAATTGGTAGGTGTAAACAATATTGTTATTAAACCAATCATTGAGCAGGAGGAACAGGTTATTGCGGAAGCAAACGGACAAAAGGAAAAAAAGAAATTTTCCCCCGGCCTTACCCTTCGGGATGTGCAAAGCATTCAAACTGTATTGCCAACAGTATCACGCGTGAGTCCTGAAATCATTATTGAAACCACCATCATTAAAAGTGGGGTAAGAAGGTCGGCTAAATTAGTAGGCGTTGATCCGGTTTATTTTGAATTGTACAATTTTGAATTGGCCGATGGGAGGATATTTGCCGAAGAGCAATTGAACACTGGCGCTCCCGTATGTGTAATTGGCAATTCGATTAGGAGTAAGTTTTTTCCAACAGAAAATCCTATTGGAAAATCCATTAAAGTTGGACCACACTGGCTGAAGATCATTGGCGTGATGAAGGAACGGTATGTTTCGGAAGGAAGCATTAGCAAGTTGGGGATTCGTGATTTTAATATGGATGTGTATACGCCCTTACAAACCGTGTTGGTTCGCTACGAAAACCGCGATTTGGTTACAGCATCATCTATTGCAACTGCAGGCAATCCCTTCAGCAGGGGACGTAGTATCGTTATCATTGGAGGTGATGATAATCAGGATAGCGGTCCAGCCGTAAACTATCATCAACTAGACCGTTTGGTATTGCAAGTGGATGAGACATCTGATCTTGCACCCACTGCCGAAATTTTATCACGGTTACTTCAGCGAAAGCATTTTGATGTTGTTGATTATGAAATAGAAATCCCTGAGTTATTATTGAAGCAACAGCAACGCACCAACGATATTTTTAATTATGTATTAGGCGCCATTGCAGGAATCTCTTTATTGGTCGGAGGTATTGGTATTATGAACATCATGTTGGCATCCGTAATGGAAAGGATAAAAGAAATTGGATTACGATTGTCGATCGGTGCACAGAAGCGAGATATCGTTCAGCAATTTTTATTTGAGGCGGTAATGATCAGTGTTTCTGGAGGAATCATCGGAGTGATTTTAGGAGTATCGATGGCATACTTAGTTTCGTATGTTGCTGATATTCCAACTATTGTAAGTTTTTCATCTATCGTTTTATCATTTGGTGTAGCGGCCTCCGTTGGGTTGATTTTTGGGATTGCCCCCGCGCGCAAAGCCGCCATGCAAGACCCTATAACTTCGTTACGTCATGAATAAATTTTTTAGAACGCTTTTGATAGCATCAGCTGTTTTGGTGTTAGGTGAAAATGGTGTTGCCCAAGGTGTTGAGTTATCATTACAGGATATTATTGTGCGAGCCAAGGAGCAATCCATTTCTTCAAAGATTGCCAGTACGAGAAAGGAAAACCGATACTGGCAATACATGTCTTTCAAAAGTGACTATAATCCACAACTAACCTTAAGTGGAAATATCCCTAATTATGATAAAAACTTTACTGAGGTTAGGCAGCCTGATGGATCTATAAAATTTCAAGGAGTACAGCAAGCAAATTCATCACTAGGATTAGGCTTGGAACAACCTATTCCTTGGACCGCAGGAACAATATCAGCAAACACTAGATTGGTAAATGCAAATAATTATTTGGAAGAAACGATCAGTTGGAATGGGATCCCATTTAATGTTGAGCTTATTCAACCTATCCTTGCTTATAATCCGCTGCGTTGGAACAAACTTGTCGAACCACTTCGGTATGAAGAATCAAGACGCGAGTATGTTGAGGAGATGGAACAAATTTCAGCGGAAGCGGTAGATCGATTCTTTGCATTGGCGCAAGCGCAAGTAAGTTCAACAATAGCAAAGTTCAATTTGGCAAACAATGATACCATTTATAAAATTGAAGAAGGAAGGTATAACATTGGTACTACTTCCCTAGATAAACTATTGCAAGTCGAACTTCAATTACTTCGATCACAGCAAGCAGTAGCGCAATCCAATCTCGATCAACAAACTGCGTTGCTTCGGTTAAGATCTTATATGGGAATAACTGGGGAGGATGAAAGTTTCATCCTTTCTTTACCAGAGACTATTCCTCAGTTTGAAGTTACAGTAGATGATGCACTGAAGTATGCGATGCAAAACCGGTCTGACTTTATTGGTTTTGAAAGGCGAAGACATGAAGCTGAGAGTCAGGTTGCTGAGGCTAAGTGGCAACGATATGATATTAGGCTGACTGCTTCATATGGACTTAATAACTCTGGAGCCTATGTTTCGGATGTTTACAATGATCCCATTGACCAGCAACAAGTAAACGTTGGTTTTAGAGTTCCTGTTTTGGATTGGGGAGCAAGTAGGTCACGATTGAAAACCGCGGTAGCGAATAAAGAACTAACAGATTACATCATCGCTCAAGATGAAGTAACCTTTGAACAAGAGATCATCACCCAGGTGGGTCAGTTTGAAATGCTAAGGTTACAAATTCAAATTACTAATAAGGCGGATCAAGTTGCTCAGGAACGCTACAATGTAGCACAAAACCGGTATCTGATTGGGAAGATTGATATTACAAATTTAAATATCGCGTTGACTGAAAAAGATAATGCGAAACGTGATTATTTACAAGCGCTTCGCTCTTTTTGGGTTGCCTATTATGATTTAAGACGACTTACGCTTTATGATTTTTCGGAAAACAAACTGCTTTACAATCCACATTTAGATTAATCTTCTGTATTATTGAATAGTGATACATCTTTAAACTATTCAATATGCCTAGTCCATTTTTACCAGCATCTATTTGCAATCAATTCCCATCGTTGAAAAGAATAGTGGGAAAGGACCCGCTTATTTTCTTGGATGGCCCGGGGGGAACACAAATTCCTGCCAAGGTGATAAATGCCATCACGGACTATTACAAAACCAGCAATTCAAATTCACACGGAGCATTTGTCACCACCCAGGAAACTGACGCTGTCATTTCCGGTGCGCGTAAATCAATGGCCACGTTATTAAATGCAGAAAGTGAAAACTGCATTTCGTTTGGTCAGAATATGACTACGCTTAACTACTCACTGGCACGAGCCATTGGTCGGGTGCTACAGCCTGGAGATGAGATATTAATTACCCAGCTTGATCATGAAGGAAATCGCGGACCGTGGCTTTCTTTGCGCGAACTAGGGATCATTGTAAGGGAAGTAAATCTTTTGGCGGATGGACAATTGGATTATGATGATTTTGAAGAAAAAATTAATGAAGACACCCGATTAGTAGCAATGGGCATGGCTTCCAACGCCATTGGAACTGTCAATGATTTTCAACGAATACGTGCGCTTACTTATCAGTACAATGCGTGGTTGCTATTGGATGCTGTTCATTATGCGCCACATTTTTCAATTGATGTGCAAAGCATAGGATGTGATTTCTTATTGTGTTCCGTATACAAATTCTATGGGCCACATGTTGGTATTCTCTATAGTAAACCGGGTCTGTTGGATCAATTACCAACAGATCGATTGCGCACTGCGGGACAAGTAGCTCCTGAATCCATTGAAACGGGAACATTAAACCATGCGGCATTAGCGGGTGTAAACGCAGCCGTTGATTTTATTGCAAGCCTTGGTCGGGGAGTAGACTTGCGAAGCAAATTAGTGAGTGCTTATACAAAGATTGGAAAACATGAGCATGCGCTTGCTGAAAAGCTTTATG
>JBGTGG010000097.1:0-19056 GCA_041746855.1 Cyclobacteriaceae bacterium
CCTTTTTCTATTTTCAAAAATGATTACTCTCCTTTTGGAGCGTTCATTCTATCTTTCAACGCACTCAACGCCTCTAAGTCACCAAGGGTAGATTTCTCTGACTCCTTGTTGATCTTGTCGATCGTGTTGCCTTTCGAAGCAGGCTTGCGCTTTGCAGCAGCAGCTGGCTTGTCTTCTTCTTCATTCGACCAGGTAGCCTTGTGTGAAAGAACGATTCTGCGGTCGTCTTTTGAGAACTCCAACACCTTGAAATCAAGTGTCTCGCCATTCTCACCTTTTGAACCATCTTCTTTCGCCAGGTTCTTCGTTGAACAGAATCCTTCAATTCCGTAAGGAAGTTCTAACACTGCACCTTTATCATTTTTGCTGATGATTGTACATTTTTGTACAGATCCACCAGTAAACACAGTCTCAAAAGTATCCCAAGGATTTTCTTCAAGATGTTTGTGGCTAAGCGCTAATCTACGGTTGGTAGCATCAAGCTCAAGCACAATTACTTCCATCTCCTCGCCTACTTTCACAAACTCAGAAGGATGCTTGATTTTCTTCGTCCAGCTTAAATCTGAAACGTGTACCAATCCATCAATACCTTCTTCCAATTCGATGAACAATCCGAAGTTGGTAAGATTACGAACAACACCTTTGTGTTTGGTTCCAATCGCATACTTCTCCATCAAATCCTGACGTGTCCAAGGATCTTCAGTCAATTGCTTAATACCTAATGACATCTTGTGCTCATCGCGATCAAGTGTCAACACCACAGCTTCCACCTCATCACCAACGGTCATGAAATCTTGCGGGTTGCGCAAATGTTGTGACCATGACATTTCAGAAACGTGGATCAAGCCTTCAACGCCTGGTTGTAGTTCAAGGAACGCTCCGTAATCAGCAACATTTACAATCTTTCCTTTTACTTTAGAACCAACAACAACCTCAGCAGTTAACGCATCCCACGGATGTGAAGTCAATTGCTTCATACCCAATGAAATTCTACGCTTGTCTTCATCGAAATCAAGTACCACAACCTTAACCGTTTGGTCAAGACCAAGAACTTCTTCCGGATGATTGATACGTCCCCAAGAAATATCGGTGATGTGCAATAGACCATCAACGCCTCCAAGGTCGATGAACACACCAAAGTTGGTCATGTTCTTAATCGTTCCTTCAAGTACCTGACCTTTTTCAAGGTTGTTAAGGATTACTGCTTTTTGTTCTTCTATATCTTTCTCAATCAACACCTTGTGCGAAACAACAACGTTGTCGTTGGTGTAGTTGATCTTGATTACTTTTACTTCGATTGCTTTTTCAACATAGATATCGAAATCGCGGATTGGCTTCACATCAATTTGTGAACCTGGCAAGAACGCTTCGATTCCAAATACGTCTACAATAAGACCACCTTTGGTTCTGCGTTTTACAAATCCTTCGATCACTTCATCTTTATCAAGCGCAGTTTGAACATACTCCCAGCCTTTCACCAATTTGGCTTTTCTACGGCTAAGGATCAGCTGCCCCATGGCATCTTCACGCTCTTCAACAAATACATCCACTTCATCACCAGCCTTTAGATTTGGCTTGTCTTTGAATTCAGTAAGCGATACAAGTCCGTCAGATTTAAACCCGATGTTTAAGATTACATCACGGTTGTTAATCCCAACAACTTTACCTTTTACAACTTCGCCTGTGTTTACACTAGTAACCGTACCATCGTACAAGTTTTCTAGTTCTTCACGCTGGCTTTTGTTGTACCCTTCACCGAATCCTTTGCGCTCAAAAGCATCCCAATCAAATTCACCAGGAACGGCTTTTACCGGAACAGACTTCTTAAGCTCAGCAGCAGGGATTGCTTCTGTCTCAATTCTTTCCTCTTCTTTTTTGCGTGCTTTTTTTTCTTCGAGTGATTCCTCCAGATCTTCCTCCTCCTCTTTTACCTTTTTAGTGGCTTTTTTAGTAGGGATCATTTCGTCATCGATAGAATCGATCTCTTCGATTTTGGCCTTTTCAGGACCTTTTTCAGATTTTGTCATTATAGTCCACCCTTGATTACTTGCTGGAAACGGGCTTTTCCACAGCAATTTTGTTTAACAATGCCCTTTTTACATAAAAAAGGCCCACTTTAAGTAAGTGGGCTGCAAAGGTAGGAAAATTTATTTTAAGTGTAAATTTTTACCAGATTACCGCAAAAAGATCAATTACCGATTAAATCATCAATTACTAATGTTCCGAGAGCATAGTCTATTAGAATCTTTTGAAACAGCAGTACCATTTCGGCTTGTGCCTTGGATGCCGAAGCCTGCACAAAGGTTTGATTCGCAACTGCCAATTCTGCTTGGGAAGCAATACCCAGGCTATAGCTTTCTTGACGCATGTCTAGTGCCAATTGGCCTGCATCAAACTGTGTCAAACTTGCTTGATAACCTTCAATGGCATTTAGATAATTATTATACAATCGCTGAACATCAATTTTGATGCTTCTTAACAAATTTTCTTGAGCAAGAATGGCGTTCTCAAATGATGCCCTTGCCGTAACTCTATTCAAACGGGTGGTGAACTGGTTAAAAATCGGAACACGAAGACTTACTCCGTATTGTAATTGAGGATTATTTCTTAGGAATTGATCCTCAAATGAAATCGTGTAATCGGAAAAGTAAATTGATCCATATGCGGCAAACAATGACAACGTTGGGAAGTAACCACCTGCACTGGCTTTCTTCTGATAGTTAAAAGCATCTACTTGATATTGTTGTTGCTTGAGGTCAGGACGATTTGCCAATGCGATAGCATATAGGCTATCCAAACTTATGCCATCATAATAGGAAATGTCCGTTCCCCAATCTGGCAAATCAAGTATATATTCATCCGCAGGATCAAGTTGCAAAGTCTGTGCAAAAAGAGCCTTATCGTTTTCCAAAGTTGCCTTGGCGCGCACCATAAGGACCCGCAATCCTTGTACATCCGCATCTTGATTATATGCATCAGTCGCTGCGCGAGTGCCTACTTCTACAAATCCTCTGATTTGATTTAGGATAACTTGCTGGGCTTCTAGATTTTCTTTAGCAATCCGTAGTAATTCTTGATCCAATAAAACAGTAAGGTATTGTGATGCGACATTAAAGATAACATCCTGCTTGCTCCGCTCTACTAAAAAGGATTGGGCCAAAAGCTGAGCATTTGCTTGTTTAAGGAAATTAAACCTATTAAGACCATTGAATATTGTATAGTTTGCATTGACGGAAGCTCCAATTTGATCAGAAGTAATATTCTTTCCTTCACCTGTAATAGGGTTAATTTGCAAACCTTCAGTACGCTGGCCAAAGCTGCTGGCATTCACAGTGGGAAGGAAATTACCATACCCTTGCAACCTCCTTGCCTCTGAAACTTCGAGGTTGTTTTTTTGCGTATTTAAATCAACATTTTTTTCGAGTGCTATCTTCACTGCTTCTTCAAATGATAAGGATATACTTTCCTGCCCAAAAACGCCACCTGCTATCAAAGCAAATCCCACTAAAAAAATTACCTTCCTCATGACTTTGCTGCTTCGCTATTTACTTGATTATCGGTACTCACGGCACCATCTACGATTTCAATGATCCGCTTTCCATATTTCGCATTGTCTTCTGAATGCGTTACCTGAATGATGGTCATACCTTCTTCATTTAATTTTTTAAAAATGTCCATGATCTCTTTTCCTTGTTCAGAATGGAGATTACCGGTGGGTTCATCCGCCAACAATAATTTTGGTTGCCCAACAATCGCGCGCGCTACACCTACCAATTGTTGTTGACCACCGCTGAGTTGCTCCGGGAACAAATCTTTTTTTGCGACCATATTAAAACGGTCCAACATTTCAGCCACCATACTTTTGCGTTGGCTACTATTCACACCTTTGTATAGCAAGGGTGTTTCAATATTTTCATACACGGTAAGTTCATCAATGAGGTGGTAGGCCTGGAAAATAAACCCGATGTAGTTTTTGTGCATCTCCGACTTTTGCCGCTCTTTCATTTTATGCACCGGCTCATCAAAAAAGTAGTATTCGCCAGCCGAAGGCTCATCCAACATGCCAATGATGTTCATCAGTGTTGATTTACCGGCCCCGCTAGGACCCATGATGGTTAGAAAGTCGCCTTGGTTTACAGTGAGGTCTACACCTTTCAAAATAAATGTCCGTTGAAACCGCGAGTCAACACATTTATCAATATCCCTTAGTTGAATCATAATACCTTTTAAATTCCCGCAAACAAGCCAATAAATATGCCAACGACCAAAACACACTGAAAACCCTAAATAATCAACTTATCTGGCGTTCTGTGCGTCCGCATTTGCAAAAGAGTGTCCTATATCGGACAATTGGGTTTTAGAAAATAAGCGGATATAGGATCACATCCACCCTGCGGTTCATCCGCATACCGGCACGGGAATCATTCCGGTAAACGGCATTTTCAAGCCCCCAATCTTTTGTGGAGATTTTGTGTTCGGGAATTGCCCGTTGAATGAGGATTTCCTGTACGGCCAGGCTGCGCATTTGGGAAAGCCACGCGTTGTACTCCTTTCCGCCAATTGGGTCGGTATGACTGATCAGTTGGATTTCGTAGCGCTCCAATAAATTGGGAATGGAATCGAGCCACTCGTACAATGTTTCCATTTGGAACTCATCAACATAATAGCTGCCGCCTCTGAAAAAAATGCTCTTGCGTAGTTCGTCTGTTTGTCCTTGCTGTGCATTCACCAACAGGGGCATCGCTAATAAAACACAAAAGAAAATATTCTTCATGTCGACAGTAATTTCTACGCTTGCTTTTTATAACTCAATACGGCCTGCTTTGGTTCTGGAAATTAATTTCCGGATGCCTTACCGTAGTTGAGCCAGGCAACATTTGCATCTCCATCACCAAAAACAGAGACGATCAATACATTGTCGTAATCATCATCTTTCCAGTCGGGGTATTTTTTTTCTTCGCCTACTAAAACATTTGCCACCCACGGGGTTGTATTGGAATGCCCCACCATCACGATAGTCTTTCCCGAATTCTCGGCAAGTATCTTTTTAAGTGTATCCCAATCGTGCGGTTTGTATTCTGTTACGCTCATTCCTTTTAAAAGAGCAAGGGGCGCCACTGTATCGCGTGTACGCTTGTAAGGCGTTGAGTAGATAGCATCGATGGGGGTTTCCCGCAAAAGCCCAACAAGGGCCTGCGCACGCTCTTTCCCCTCCCCTGATAATTCCGGATCGCGGGTTCCATCATCCACTTTCTCGGCATGGCGAACCAAAATTAGTGTGGTTACTTCTTTTTTCTCCTGCGCACAGGAGGTTCCCATGATCATCAACAAACAGACAAAGGGCACCAATCTTTTTATCATCTTATTTAAATTTTGCTTGAATTTCTTCGGGTACATCGCAGCCTTCCATTTGGCGTGTGTCTACCAGGTGAAAAATTTTCCAACCATCCGCTCGTTTGATCAATTGCCACGCATCTACACCACAATGGCTAAATTTTTTTCCTAAATAAAATGCATAATCGCATGATACGAGGGCAAGGTCTCCACTTACACGAATCTTCACATTCCATATGGGTTCATTGAAGGGCTGCTGCTGCCCGGCAACGGCTTTCAAAAAACCATCCAGGCTATTCTCCCTACGGAGTGTGGCTTTTCCTTCTTTATTCTTAAACACGGTGACCATGCTTATTTCCTTTTCAAAATGTTTGTGGATTAAGGCGCTATCCCCGGTTGCCATTCCTTTAAACATATCTTCAATGGGTTTCATGATTTCCTTTTCCTCTGCGGAATATTGGCCGTATACCACAGTTGTGGTAACCAAAAGGATCAAGAAGAGTGAAAATCTTAATTTCATGTTCATATTTTATACGTTTACTTTTTACTAGGAAAGGATAGGAGTCTGTTAAAACCGGAGAATGGACCGATGATAACCTAAAGATCACCCAAATTATTAAGAATTAAATCTTAATTTTAGCCTCTGTACAAATATTCAAATATGTCAGCCAAATTCAATACTGCAATCTTCGTGGTTTTACTGGTTTCCCTTTCAGGTTTCGCCCAAAACGACAGCTTAATGGTAGTGTTGGATACCGCACAGGCCGAATATAAAGTAAAAACATTAAATGAATTGTTCCGGGCCAATATGCAATCCGACCCGGTAAAAGCGCTTTCCTATACCCGCGAAGCTTTGGGTTTGGCACTTGAAATCAACGATCGAAAAGGAATAGCCGCCTCCTACAACAACCTGGGAGTTGCGTATCGCAATCAGGGTGCTTTTGATAAAGCCCTGGAGTATTACATAAAAGCATTGGGCATTTTTGAAGAACTTAATAATGTAGAGGGGGTTGCTACATTAAAAAACAATATCGCAAACATCTATTCTGTGAAAAAAGAATATGGACAAGCCCTTCGCTATCTGGAAGAATCGTATGAATTGTTTGTGCAGGCCGGTGATCAGGAAAAGATTATTGGATCGATGAACAACCTTGGAAACCTAAACCTGGATTTGCAACTGTATGAAAAAGCACTAAAAAATTATTCGCAAGCGTACCAGCTAAGTCAGCAACATGGTATTAATTTTCCTGATCCGGTAAACAATATTGGCAATATCTATTTCCGTCAGGGCAATTACCAAAAAGCAATTGAAAACTATATGAAGGCCTTGGAGATTGAACGTGCAAATAACAACCGTATTGGAATCTTAAATTCGGTAACCAATATTGGTATCGCTTTCGCAAAAGCCGGCCAACCCAAACCTGCTACACAATATCTTGATGAAGCTGAGAAACTTGTGGATGAGATGCAAGCTTATAGTTTTCTTCCTGCGATCTTAAAGCTCAAATCAGAAATTCTATTCAAGGAAGGAAATTCGAAAGATGCTTACCTAACCTTCATCGAATATGATTCTTTACGTGAAAGAATTTATGGTGAAGAAAGCACACGAAAAATTGTACAAATGGAACTTGTTCTGGATTTTCAGGAAAAAGAAAAAGAAATCGATATGTTAAAGAAAGAAGGTGAAATCCAAAACCTTCAACTACGAAACAGCAGACTCTTTATTGTGATGATGATCCTCGGTGGCCTGATCATTATCGGGGTTATCAACCTGTATTTTATGGGGAACAAGAAAAGATTAATTCGTCCTTGATTACCCTAGAACAAGCCCGCACACTACTGCATGAAATGACAAAAAGCGCGAGCCTATTGCGCCACATGCGAAGCATTGAATTGGTAATGTCGGCATACGCAAAAAAATTTAATGAGGATCCGGAAGAATGGGCGATTACCGGTCTTCTTCATGATGCAGACTATGAAGCTTTCCCCGAAGAACATCCGAATATTATTGTTACCAAACTTCGCGAGCAAGGTGACGAGAAAATAGCCCACGCGATTTCCGCACACTATACGAAATGGAATGTGCCCTACACCAATACACTCGATAAAGCCTTGCTGGCATGCGATGAGCTTACCGGATTTATCATTGCCTGTTGCCAGGTAAGGCCGGAAGGGATTAGCTCGCTTGAACCGAAATCGGTCATTAAAAAATTAAAGGACAAAGGATTTGCTGCCAAAGTGGAGCGGGATGAAGTTTATAAAGGTGCTGAACTGCTGGGTGAGGACTTGAAAGACCACATTGCGTTCATTATTGAGGTATTACGGGAAAATAAAGAGGAGCTTGGAATATAAAATTTTTGCAAAGGGCGATAATTTGGCCTGAATTTGTTTCCAGATTTACTTCGAAACCCTACCTTTGTCTCACTAAAAAAACACAATTATGTTTCATCAATATATAGGTTCCGGAGCCAACGTTTTCATCGCCATTGTTGCCGTTATCATCGGTTTTGTTGCTGCGGTGGGATATACAGATTTTCTAAAAACAACCAAGGAAGAAGAAAAAAAGGACTAATTCCCTTTTTCATTAAGCATAAAAAAAATGTCCCTCGATTTTTCGTGGGGCATTTTTTATTGCGTTTTCCTAGAAAGGAATATCGTCCGTGGGTTCATCGCCCACAGAAAAGGGCTCATCAGAAGGAAAAGGGGCTTCATTTCCACCCCTCGATTTTTCAATTTTCCAGGCGCGGGCCTCAGTATACCAGCGACCATTGTATTCACGGCTTTCCAAATCAACAGAAACTGTTAAGTCATCACCATCTTGTACATTGTATTGATCAACTTTATCTCCCCAAATCGAAAGGCAAACCTTCTTTGGATATTGACCGGGTATCTCTAAAATAAATTCTTGCTTTTTCCAGGGGCCTTTCTTGCCCATGCCGCTTTGTTGTGGTAACAGTTGCAACACTTTGCCTTTTAATTCCATGCTCATTTGATTATCGTTAAAAATTAATTGTGTTCTTTTTCAGGTCGGGTTTTCCAACGTTTGTGCATCCACACCCATTGCTCCGGATGCTTGCGTATCGTTTCTTCAATAAAAGTAGTTAATTGTTGTGTATTGAAAAGCTGATCAGCTTCTTCATTTTCAGTATGTCGCATTTCCACTTCCGGCAAGATGTGCATGTGTTGCATTCCATCATTGCCTAAGTAAATATAAGTAGGCACAACAGCAGCTCCTGTTTTCATCGCCATGATGGTGGCACCTACCGGAGTGGCGGCTTGCATCCCAAAGAAATCAACAAAAACGTTTTTTACTTTTGTGTCCTGATCGATCAACAACGCAACCGATCCTCCCGATTTCAAAACTTTGATCATCCGAAAGGTTTCTTTGCCTCGCGCAATGGCAACAGCGCCATGACCATTCCGATAATTCCAAAGCAATTCATTTAGCCGCTCGTCTTTCAAGGGTGTGCCAATTATATTTGGATCCAACCCGCGCATGGCCATGTTCGTCACCTGCATATCAAATGCACCGAGATGGCATGTTAAAAATATCACCCCGCTTCCTTTTGCATTCGCTGCTTCAAAATTTTCATAGCCATGGGTGATCAATACTTTATTTAATTGATCCAGGTTTTTTATCCGTGTGCTTCGTAAAATATCGCCTCCATTTTTACCCAAAAAAACAAAAACCCGTTTGGCAAGTCTGTTAATTTCAGACGCTGATTTCTCAGGAAACGCCATTCCAAGATGTCGCCTGGTCAGTCTTCTTGTTTTGGGCATTACATAATAGGTTATGCCACCAAGCCATCCACAGATGGAAAGCCATACCTTTCGTGGAATTGCATTTGAAATAAAAACCATGAACCGAACGGCATAGTAGATTAACGAATATTTTATTGATCGGGGCATAGCAAATTCGAGTCGCAAAGATAAGATTAATTTGTAAGTTCGAGGAGTGTTTAATGTATTCCAGATTCCAGAAACCAGTATCCAGTATCTTATGTTGCACACGTACAACTTTATTTTTTAATCCAACTCACAAATGATGAAAACCCTCTATCTCATCCGCCATGCAAAATCAAGTTGGGATAGTCTTGCCCTTCACGATTTTGAAAGACCACTCAACAAGCGGGGAGAGCGTGATGCACCTAACATGGCCAAGCGCCTCAAAGAAAAAAATGTATTTCCGGATATGATGCTTTCAAGTCCGGCCAACCGCGCACTCACAACCTGTAAAGTTTTTGCGAAAACACTCGGATTTTCTACCAGTAAAATTGTTACCAATCAAGCACTGTACCATGCAAGTGAAGAATCCATTCTGGAGATTATCAAAACAACACCTTCTTTTGTGAAGACACTTCTGGTCTTCGGCCATAATCCGGGCTTCACTGATTTTGCAAATGAGTTGACAAAGGAACGGATCCAAAATATTCCAACCTGCGGAATTGTTGTATGTTCCCTTTCGATTCAATCGTGGAATGAAATAGATTGGGGAACTGGTGAAATGATTTTATTTGATTTTCCGAAAAGTAAAAATTAGAACCCCAACGCGGATGGAATTTCTTTCGCACTCCTTTTAAGAATACCGAACTCCCGAAAGCGATAGCCCACTAAAAATCGAAACGTGCTGGTAGAATTTGTGAAGCGAATGTCCTCGAACACTGCACTGCGTGATTGGGTCACAAAATTCAATCCTGCAAAAAGCTTATCACTATTGTAACCAATACCTATTCGAAAGGCGACAAAGGCATTGATATTGGTGTCATTCTTTGTTGAGCCATCTTCGCGCTCAAAAAATATCCAGTTGTGGGCCGGTCCAAAAAAGAGTGTTGTGTTAAGAAAAAAATCTTTATAGATAAGATTGTACGCATAGCCTGGTGAAATGCTAAAAGTCGTATGCTTTAAAGTTTTAAATTGAGATTCCTGGCCAATAACCGATTGTGCTTCATTCGAAACGATCGAAGAATCCCCGTTTACCTTAAAAGAGTTGATCGTTCCTATCAAAAGAAAGGATCCACTACTTTTCAACTGACGCTCCGCAAAATTGTAAGCTGATTTAAATGAAAATTTAGTGTCGTTAAAAACATAGATTCCTGAAATTCCCAGGTTGCGCGTGTTGATATCATTGCGTTGAGGAAAAGGATCATCCGGAGGGATCGGAACATTGGGATCATCGATATAAAAATGCTTATACCGCTGATAAAAAAAATCAGCACCCCACTTTTTTCCAAGTGCATTGATCTGAAAATCACGTGCACTTGAGCTACCAAAGCGTGCGTGATTTTTTTCATCAATAGGAATTGCAAATGTAAGTTCAAGGCCTAAATCAAAAACATATGCACCAAAACCAAGCGTGTAAGCATTGTTTGGCTTATAGATCAACTTCTCCTTCTTGTTGAGGTTGTTTTGTATTTCAAAACTTAAGCTGCGCTGCTTGATTACCGGCCAAATGAAAAAATGATCAGGAAAAGATTGGATGTTGATGGCACGGATTGAATCCCGCTGTATCTTTTTTAACGAATCGCTTTCCTGCCCAAGGGCAACTGCCGTAAAAAACAACCCGACAATTACGAATTGGATGCGCATTACAGAATGTACTCGCTCAAATCTTTATTCTTCACCAGGCCACTTAGTTTTTCTTTTACAACAGCGGCATCAATCACTATTTTAGAATGGGCATCAATCAAATCAGGAACATCGAACAAATATTGATTCAACAATCTGCTCATCACCGTATGCAATCTCCGCGCACCAATATTTTCAACTTCGGTATTGATCTCGAAAGCAGTCTGGGCGATCTCTAGAATGGCATCTTCAGTGAATTCCAGCGAAACGTTCTCCGCTTCAAACAACGCCTGATACTGCTTCGACAACGCATTTTTTGGTTCTCCTAAAATCCTTACGAAGTCTTCCTTTGTTAAATTGTCCAATTCCACACGAATCGGGAAACGTCCCTGAAGTTCGGGAATCAAATCAGAAGGTTTTGAAACATGGAACGCGCCTGCAGCTACAAACAATACGTGATCCGTTTTAATTACACCATGCTTCGTATTCACGGTGCTTCCTTCCACAATGGGCAAAAGATCACGCTGCACTCCTTCACGGCTAACATCCGGACCACCTCCCCCTTTCTTTGAACCGGAGGCAATCTTGTCGATCTCATCGATAAAAATAATTCCCGCATCTTCCGCTTTACGAATTGCTTCCTCCTTCACTTCATCCATATCGATGAGTTTGGCAGCTTCTTCTTCCAATAAAATTCTTCTTGCTTCCGCAACAGTAACTTTTCGCTTTTTATTTTTCTTCGGCATCATACCGCCCAGCATCTCTTGTAAATTGATCATCGATGCTTCATCCATCATACCTGCTCCGATCATTCCCACATTGGGACCACCACCCTTTATCTGGATATCAATCTTGCGATCTTCCAATTCACCATTACGAATCTTCTCCCGAAAAAGACTTCGGGTACGTTCGTTTAGTTCAACATCACTCGTTGGAGTTTCTTCTGTTTCTTGATTCTGAAGCAATGGCCGAACATTGGGTTGTTGCCGCATCGGGGGAATGAGTGCATCAAGAATAATGTCTTCAACAATGGCTGCAGCCTTGTCTTTTACCATTTCCTTTTTTTGTGCTTTCACCATGTTGACCGATTGCTCCACAAGGTCGCGCACCATACTTTCCACATCACGGCCTACATAGCCCACTTCTGTAAACTTGGATGCTTCCACTTTCACAAAAGGTGCATCGGCTATTTTTGCAAGGCGTCTGGCAATCTCTGTTTTACCAACACCAGTAGCACCAATCATTAAAATATTGTTTGGAATAATTTCATCCCGCATTTCCGTTTTCACGCTCATTCGTCTCCAGCGGTTACGCAAGGCAATCGCTACGTTTCTTTTTGCATCATTCTGCCCGATAATATATTTATCAAGTTCGGCTACAATTTGTTTCGGTGTCAAAAAACTTCCGTCTATCATCTCTTTATGAAATTATTAAAATTTGAAAGTAAGGCAAATGAGTAACCGGCACTTCCCGCTACATACCCTCCCCTACTAAATACGAATTCAAAAAACTTTGTACGTGCCACCACTCCTAAGGATACACCCGCACCTCCTCCTCCATTCTCAAGCTTCAAATCTTGATGCGCTAGGAAATTATAGCCCACCAACACATTCACCTTCTTATGAAGCAGAATCTCAGCGCCAAAGTTAAAATGCCTGAGTACCTTATCCAATCCGCTGCGCTCATTATCTTCAGCTTTATCATTTAATGATGAATTCATCAACTGATAGGCCGTGAATGAAAAACGTAGTGGCATATGCTCCGGCTTAAAGGTAACACCAACCTGCACATCAAACGGTAGGCCAGATGAACTCGACTCTGTGTAGTCGTGCATCACAAAGCCAATATTTTTAATCGCCATCCCAACAATCAAGTCTTGAGTAGGATGAACAAAAGCACCTCCCAGGTCAAAAAGAAGTGCGCTGGACCGGTATCCCGCCAAGGATGAAAAAGCCGGTTTCATGTTTACACCAAACCGGAAGCTTCCAACCTGATGGCTTTTGCTAATGATCAAAACGGTTTCACCGGATTTAAAATCATTTGTTGCAGCGCCCGTCTGATCAAATCCTTCAATCGTTCCATATCCAATGTGTTGCAAGCCAAAACCTATCGTGCCCACTTTATCAAAATCATGCGCATACGAAAAAGTTGCCTGGCCAATGTCGGCAACAAAAAACTGATATCCCAACGATCCCCATCCTGCCAATGAATCACTTACCAATGCAGGATTGGACATGAAGAAATTTACATCCTTATCAAGATAGGAAACGTTGACCCCTCCCAATCCTGCAAGGCGCGGGTTGTTTGGAACATTCAAAAATTCATACGACTTCCTTCCTCCGGGCTGTGCTATCGCCATCGTAGACACGAATAAAAAAAGGAACACCCATTTCAAAAATGAAACAGGTGCTTCGAAAGTTGTATGGTTTCCGCGGATTCCCAAACGAGATTATGATATCGGCATTTTCAGATCAGTTAAATCAAACAGAATTGGATTCTTTACTTTGTCACGTAACAAAGCGATCTTCAATACTTCATCCACGGTTGTTACAAAATGGAATTTCAATCCTTTCAAATAGTGCTTTTCGATTTCATCGATATCACGTTTGTTGCGGGCACTTAAAATAAGTTCTTTAATGCCGCTTCGTTTTGCAGCAAGGATTTTTTCTTTTATTCCGCCAACCGGCAATACTTTTCCACGCAACGTAATTTCACCGGTCATTGCCAGTTGTGATTTCACTTTTCGTTGAGTAAATATGGAAGCCAATGATGTAAACATGGTAATCCCAGCGGATGGTCCATCCTTTGGAACCGCTCCTGCCGGCACGTGAACGTGAAGATCGTATTGTTGGAAAATCCGATAATCAATACCCAACCTTTCTGAATTGGATTTCAAATACGACAAGGCCGCTACTGCCGATTCTTTCATCACATCGCCCAACTGACCCGATAATGTCAATACACCTTTGCCACGGCTAAGACTGCTTTCTACAAATAAAATTTCTCCACCCACTTGTGTCCAGGCCAATCCGGTAACAACGCCTGCTACATCATTTCCCTGGTATAATTCTTCATCAAAAATTTCAGCGCCCAATACTTTCCGAACTTTCTCATCGGTAATATCTTTATCAAATTTTTCTTCCATCGCCACTGACTTGGCAATGCTTCGCACTACGGTCCCTATTTTTCTTTCCAGTCCACGAACACCTGATTCACGGGTATAGGCGTCAATAATTTTTGCGACTACCTTTCTATCAAATTTAAGTTGTGAAGTTTTTAAACCATGCTCCTTGATTTGTTTAGGAATCAAGTGCTTCATCGCGATTTCCACTTTTTCCTCAAGGGTGTAACCTGTTATTTCAATTATCTCCATCCGATCGCGCAATGCGGGATGAATGGTGTCCATTGAATTGGCGGTCGCGATGAACAATACTTTTGATAAATCGAACTCTACTTCCAAATAGTTATCACCAAAGGTTCCGTTTTGTTCCGGATCCAATACTTCTAGTAATGCAGACGATGGATCGCCCCTGAAATCAGATTTTACTTTATCAATTTCATCTAAAATAAAAACCGGATTGGAAGATTGTGACTTCTTTAAGTTTTGAAGAATCTTGCCCGGCATTGCTCCTACATACGTTTTACGATGGCCACGGATTTCTGCTTCATCATGCAACCCACCCAATGACATGCGCACATATTTTCTTCCCAATGCTTTCGCGATGGATCTTCCCAAGGAAGTTTTACCAACTCCCGGAGGGCCATACAAACATAAGATCGGCCCTTTCATATCTTGCTTCAGTTTCAACACTGCGAGATACTCCAGGATACGGTTCTTCACTTTCGTTAAACCAAAATGATCTTTGTCCAGAATTTTTTTTGCGCGTACTAAATCAAAATTATCCTCCGTGAATTCCGCCCACGGCAAATCCAACATAAACTCTGCATAATTCATGGCCACCGGATATTCAGCAGCTTGTGGATTGATGCGCAGTAATTTATCAAGTTCTTTATCGAAATGCTTGGCCACATCCTTCGACCAAAGTTTCAGCTCTCCTCTTTTGCGAAGCGCGTCTACTTCCTTATCAGGACCATCAAAACCAAGTTCATCTTGCAACACACGAATTTGTTGGCGTAAAAAATAATCGCGCTGTTGTTGATCAATATCGGTGTGTACTTTCTTTTGGATCTCATGTTTGATCTCCAACATTTGAATCTCATGCGACATGTACTGTAACAAAAGCGTACCGCGATCATTAATGTTTTGTGTCTCTAATATTTTTTGTTTGTCGTGTACTTCTACATTGAGGTTGGAAGACAAGAAGTGTATCAGGAAAGACATGCTTTGGATATTGTCCAACGCCACTTGCGCTTCTTGTGGAATTTCAGGATTGAGCTTTAAAACTTTTAGCGCGGCATCTTTTAACGATTCACCCAGTGCTTTTGTTTGCTTATTCTGAACATTGATCTTCGGTTCTGTTTGGATTTCAAAACTTGCTGTCAGGTATGGTTCTTCCTGCAAAAATTCTTTTACTTTAAACCGGCTCTTCCCTTGAATGATGATGGTTGTATTTCCATCGGGCAATACGAGCATTTTAATAATTCTGGCGATGGTGCCCGTACGGTATAAGTCATCGATCACAGGTTCTTCCGCAGCGATCTTTTGCGCCACTACACCAATGATGCGACTTCCCTGATATGCCTTCTTTACCAGCTTAATGGATTTCTGACGGCCTACGGTTATGGGAATCACTACCCCTGGAAAAAGAACAGTGTTTTTAATAGGAAGAATGGACAACTCAGTAGGAAGATCTTCGGGTTTTATATCGGATTCCTGTTCAGGATTGATCATTTGGATCAAATCCTCCGACTCGTCCTGGATTAATTGTATCGGTAACGCTCTAAACATATCTATGATTAAGCCAATATGGCACAAATAATTTTGTAATGCTATTTATCAAAAGGAACACCCTAATGTTCAATCCTGGTGCCAGAGAGTTGTAAAAGAACCAAATTTGTGTCAACTTTAATCTGGTTTACGTTATTTTTTACCAAACTACTGGAACGTGAAAACCTTTCACATCATATTAATCACCTGCTTTTCAGCCCTTTCCATCGGTTCTGCCTTTGCACAGAACCCTAAAAAGAAATTTAAAACCGGTGGAATCGTCCAATTAAACGATAGTCTGACAAGCTTCAGCCAATCTGACATCTTTAATTTTCCCAATGTAAATAAGATTAAACGGTATTATGATGCGAATGCACTAAAAAAAATCAAACAATTAGAAGCAGCTGGAACAGAGAAGGAGCGCTACGAAGCAATTAAAAATTATGTACGCAACTTCGGTATTGAAAACTTTGCCTATGATACCAATTTGCTTTGGGAGCTTGCAAAACTTTCCGAGTCGCAAGGAAATCCTGGTGAGGCGGTGCTCTTATACAAGTTGGTATTAAAACACCATCGTCAGGATATTGACGAACGGCAAGTCCGAAAAGAATATGATACACTGACGCGCTTTCAAAAAGATCTTTACGTTCCGTTGAATTATTACTATGAATTGGTGGCCTTTCGAAAAGAGATTGACACGCTTCGTCCACCCCAAGGGGTGTTAGTAAAAATGGGCGAGTGGGTCAACTCCAGCAAAGCCGATTACGCCCCCACCATTGGCAACAACGATAACATCTTGCTTTTTACCTCCAAGCGAAATGCACATGCCCGAAACCTGGAGCGCAGCTATGATGAAGATTTATTTTTCACAGAAAGAATTGGTGATGCCTGGTTGGAGGCAGAAGAATTTAAAACCATTAACACACACTACAACGAAGGTTCAGCTTGTTTGAGCAAGGATGGAAAAAGTCTGTATTTCGCACGATGCAATTCACCTGATGGCTATGGTGGATGTGATCTCTTCATGGCCGAAATGAAAGCCGATAGTACGTGGGGCAATGTTAAGAATCTTGGAAAAAATATTAACTCATCTGGTTGGGATTCACATCCTTCCCTTTCCCATTCAGGGGATACATTATTCTTTACATCTGATCGGCTTGGGGGATTTGGCTTGGCCGATATTTATTATAGTGTGAAGAATTCGGATGGAACGTGGAAACCTGCCATGAACATTGGCCCCATTATCAATTCGCGCAACAACGAAGTGAGCCCTTTTTTCCATCACAAGTTTAATGTGTTGTATTTCAGTTCGAACGGCCACATCCTCAACTTTGGTGATTTTGATATTTATAAATCCTACAAAATTGGATCTACCTGGCTGGAACCAAAAAATATTGGACCACTCGTAAACGGGCAAGGAAGCGAATATTATTTCACGATAGATTCAGAATCCAACCAACTATACTATGCACGCTCGGAAGAGGACGACATTCAAAACCTGGACCTTCACTCATTTCCTGTTCCGATGGGTGCACAACCCGAAGCGGTAGTAAACCTTAACGGTTCACTCACCAATTCACAAACAAAAAAACCGATGCAGGGAATTGTCTCGATCATTGACCTCGACAAAGGTGTTGAAGTAGCACCAAAGTTTTTGCGTGAGGATGGAACGTTTGATTTTAGTCTGATCAATAAACGAAATTATTTGTTGATCATTCAGGGAGATGATTTTTTCAGGATAGAAGAAATTTTCTTTCTGGATGGCGATATGGAAATCCACAAAGAAACAGAACCAATTGTCAGCAGGATTAAATTCACTTCATTGGAATTTGAAAACGGAAAAGCAAACATCCTTCCCGCCATGCATAGTGATTTAGGAAAGGTCGGGAATTTTTTACTAGACAGTCCGCATTTGAATATCTCTATCTCTGGCCATACCGATTCACAAGGAAAGGAGGAAGCAAACCTTAAACTTTCGCAAGCCCGTGCAGATGCCATTAAAGAATATCTGGTAAATGAATTCCTTATTGATGCCGAACGCATCACCGCCATTGGCTATGGTAGTTCCAAACCTATTGTGGAAGAAGTTACCGATGAAGACCGTGCGCTAAACCGGAGGGTGGAGTTTGAGATACAGCGGAAGAATTAGTTTCAGGTTACAGGTTACAAGTTAACGGAAACTGGCGACTTGCAACTGGAAACCTGAAACAGAACTACGCTCCGAAATAAGGAGCAATCAACTTCCAAATATCATTTCCAAACACAAACACCATTAGCGTAAGCAACAATAGCATTCCAACTTTCTGGGCATTTTCCAAAAACCTATCAGAAGGTTTACGACCAGAGATCATTTCATAAAGAAGGAAAACAACATGGCCACCATCCAGTGCAGGGATTGGCAATAAATTCATAAACGCCAATACCATTGAGAGCAACCCGGTTAAACTCCAAAAACGAAACCAATCCCAATCGCCACCATATGCTTGTGCGATTCCAATCGGTCCGGATAGCGATTTACGCAATGATAAATCACCACTAAAAATTTTCTTAAAAGCTTTTAATTGTACAAATACAACAGCGAATGCCTTCTCGGTTCCAACACCCAAAGATTCACCAAAACTGTATGTAATTGTTTTTAAATCCTTCTCATCAATATTTTTAGGTTTAAACCCTATTATAGTATCAGGGGCGAAACGTTCCTTAAATGATAGAATTTTTCCTTCTCTCCTAATTTTAAACGAAATAGAATCCCTAGAGCCAGATTTTACAATATCAAGAACTTCATCATAAAAGCTAACTGGCAATCCATCTATAGCAATAAACTCATCCCCAGGCTCCAAACCAACGCGACCAGCAATTGATTCTTTCTCAACCTTGCCAATTATAGATTTCACTCTGTACGTTACAAAATTAGAAGCTGATTCTTTATCACTAAATGATTCGATGAAATTGGTTGGGATTTCAATTTTTATTTGCTGTCCATCCCGCATCACCGTGTAATACGCATCCTCTGTTAGTAAATTATCAGGCTTCGTGATTTGTTGAAAATTGTCAAAATCCTGGCCGTTAATCCTCACAATCTTATCACCAGTTTTCAGTCCAATTTCCTTTGCTAAATCCAAGGCATAAATGCCGCCATTCTCATTAACAAGATCTTTCGGTATATACTCATCACCATAGAAAAAGGTGAGCAAAATGAAAATCAACATTCCCACAAGAACATTCACAATAATTCCGCCCAACATCACAATCAATCGCTGCCATGCCGG
>JBGTGG010000098.1:0-19574 GCA_041746855.1 Cyclobacteriaceae bacterium
AAAATGTACCCGGCATGATTCCTCGTTGGGGAAATGCTTCATAAACTCTATTAGATTCATAACACTTGTTTTTTTCAAACAAGGTCACCAATAGCTTAGACAGCTTCTGTCAGTTAGGTATCTTTACGGACTATCATGAAATATTATCAACCAAATTATGAAAGTATCACTTATCTTAATTTTTCAAAATTGCATCAATTGGGGCCAAAACAACAACTAAATAATTTTATTCTTCATCGCGTAGTTTACCAGTGCAGCTGTGTTCTTTGCCTGGAGTTTGGATAATAAATTTTTACGATGTGAATCCACCGTAGACGTGCTTACGAAAATTTTATCAGCTATCTCTTGGTTGGTTAACCCTTCAGAAATTAACGCCAACACCTCCACTTCCCTGCGCGTAAGGACAACATTGCTTTTCGAATCACCCCTTGGAAAATCTTTCCAGTATTCTTCACCAGCGCATACCGTATGTATCGCGTCAAGAAGCTCAGATGCAGATGTGTTTTTTAACAAATATCCGGACGCTCCGCTCTGCTTCATTTTCTCCCAATAGATCCGTTGTTCAAAATTTGTTAACGCCAAAATCTTTACCACCGGAACTCTCCGTTTTATCTCCATACATAAATCAATTCCACTCTTATCCGGAAGATTGATATCCATTAATATTACATCTGCTGTGTTGCTAACAAAATACCCCAGGCATGATTTTGCATTATAGGCTACACCTACAACTTCGATATCGGTCATATTTTGAAGCATGGTACTTAAACCTTCCACCACCATAGGATGATCGTCAACAATGAATACACGAATCATGATAATGCAATGTTTATTTCTATCGAAGTTCCTTTATCCAGTGCGGAATCAATTTCCATCGTACCTTTCAACAAATTAAGACGATTTCGAATATTGGCCAATCCAGCACTATTTTTATCTCTTATGTTCGCCACATCAAAACCTTTGCCATCATCTTCTACCGTAATAATAAACTGATGATCATGCTTTGACAATTGCACCACTACCTGCTTTGCATTTGCATGGCGCAATATATTGTTTAACAACTCCTGTATAATTCGAAAAGAATGAATCTCTACTTCCCTTGATAGCCTTTCCGTCATTCCAATGGAATTAAACTCAATCGCAAGCATCTTCGTCTGTTGAATACTCTCACAATACCCCCGTACCGCTTCGCTTAATCCAAAGTTTATCAGGACTTCAGGCATCATGTTATGGGCCACTCTCCGCAATTCCTGAATGGAATGATCAAGCATATCCAATGCGCGTTCAAAAACCAACGTAGCGTCCGCATCCAGAATGGTATTTACTTTCATATTGGTTAGCGAAAATTTTACACCCGACAACATCCCTCCCAAACCATCATGAAGATCTTTTGCCATTCGTGTTCGCTCCTCCTCCTGTCCCCTGATAATTGCTTCCGAAGCCAGTAATTGTTTCTCCTTTTCAAGTTGCTTAATCCTGGACTGTTGAAGTAAATTGTCACGGTCAAGTATTTTTTTGCGCTGGGAGTATGTCCGGTAGGCGAGCACAACAATCGTAATAACGGCAAGAAAGGCAGCCACTAAGCTGACCATAAAAATTCGATTCCAATTGGCTTGATCTTCAAGCTGTCGAATCTGGGCAAGTTGTTGGTCGCTTTTAAACCGCGCTTCCAGTTGTTGAACATTACTCGCGATTCGTTCATTAAAAATTGTACTTTGAGTAGAATCACTCAAAAATGAATACCGATTACTTTTCTTGAAATCATGATCCATCAACGCAACCTTGGCAAGATGATCGAAAACACTTGCCATGTGAAGAGGGTATTTATTTTCCGTTGCCAAACGAAGTGATTCCAATCCGTATTTTTCCGCCTGATCAACTGCACCTGTATACAAATAATAAATGGAATATCCTTTCAGGATAATCACAATGGATTCCTGATCATCTACACTTTTAGATAAGTGAAGCGCTTCATCCAGATAGGGTTTCAATTCCTCAAATTGTGATTGCTTGATACGGGCATCGACCATATTTAAGTTTGCAGTGATTTGACCCCAAATATTTTCTGTAACTTTTGAAAGTCTCAACGATTCATGCAACAAAACGATTGCCTCATCAGGCTTGTTCAGTTCCGTATACACCACCGCCAGGTTGTTCAATGCTACAGTAATTAGATAGTCGCTTTTAGATTCACGGGCATACGCTACTCCCAAAAGTCCATACTCCAACGATTTATCCAATTGCGAAGTCTCCCGATAAACAATGCAGAGATTACTGGTTAAACTTGATAGTTGTACGGGCATCTTTAACGATTCATACACGCGCAAGGCCTGTAAGATATAATCAATGGAAGTTTCATAGTTTCTTAAATTGAGATAGGAAGAACCAACATTCGCCAGACAGGCAGCAAGTCGTTCCTGATTTCCGAATGCTCTGGCTATCTCTACACTTTGCAAATTTAGCACCAGGGCTGTATCGTATCGACCTAATACATTATAGACATAGGTGGCATTCGTATAATATTTAATCACACCCATTGTGTAATTCAGTTCCCGACTTAGCTGAAGTGCTTCCTCATACAATACCAAAGCAGAGTCAGGATTATTATTTTCATACTGCTGACCCAATTGAATATAGAGTAACACTTTATTTGTATCGGCTTCAGACATACGAAGCTCTTTCCATAAACTATCGCGATTCAAAAATTCTTGTGCAAATGCTCCTACTGAGAGCAGTGTGGAACTGAATAAAATATACTT
Source organism: Cyclobacteriaceae bacterium (assembly GCA_041746855.1). Taxonomy (GTDB): domain Bacteria; phylum Bacteroidota; class Bacteroidia; order Cytophagales; family Cyclobacteriaceae; genus JBGTGG01. Next base: position 2,760 of record JBGTGG010000098.1, read on the forward strand.
GAATAGTCGATGCATGCTATACAAAGCTAATGTAAGTGATCATCCAATAAACACCTTGAGAAACGATTTTTTAAAAAATCCCCTTTTTAGGGGATAAATGTAAAAGCATCGATACCGACCTTTATTTTATTAAATCACAGGTTTATGAAAAGAACATTTACACTACTTTTTTTTCTTGCAACAGGATACTTCCTCCAAGCAAAAGTGTTAACAGTAAGCAACAACCCATCAAGGCCCGCACAATATCCCACCTTTGCAGCTGCCCAAACCGCTGCAATCAATGGAGACACAATCTATATTCATGGTTCTCCTTTTTCATACCCCGCCATTAGTGTTACGAAGCGTTTGGTCATTGTTGGTGCGGGATACAAACCCAATACACAATATGGCCAACCTACTACACTAGGAAATATTGAATTGTTTAATGATTCTTGGGTTACCCGATCCCAGCGGTATAAAATTCAAAAACTGTAATTAGAAAATTCACTACGGATGGAATCACTACTAAAAATTTCTTTTACGCGCTCGCCAAAAATAGTTCTTAGGATCACCCGTTACATACTGTATTTGAGTTTTTCTTTTGTTTCGTTTACGACTGTAGCGCAACACACCAGACTTTTAGACTTTGGTATGATATCGGGACACAGTCCGAATGGCTCGCTCATTTCGGATGGAACGTTCCTTTATGGATTGACTTCTGGCGGAGGAATAAATAATTACGGAACAATTTTCAAAATTCAATTCGATGGAACCGGCTATTCCAATTTGTTGGATTTTAACGGAACAGGAAATGGTAGTTACCCGCAAGGCTCATTATTCTATGATGGCACTTTCCTTTACGGCATGACATCGCTTGGCGGTGCTAACAATTCAGGAACCATTTTTAAGTTGATGCCCGATGGAAGTGGCTTTACAACCCTCTTTCATTTTAGTGGCAGCGATGGAGATCGTCCAAATGGATCGCTTATTTCGGACGGAACTTTTTTGTACGGCATGACCTCTGGCGGTGGTTTTGATGATGGGGTCATTTTTAAAATAATGCCCGATGGCACGGGCTATGTTATCCTCTCCAGATTTGAGAGTCCGGGAGCCGGTTCACAACCGTATGGCGATTTGTTAATTACGGGGGGATTTCTGTATGGAATGACCGTTCAGGGTGGAGCTTTTGGTCTTGGAACCATCTTCAAACTAATGCCAGATGGAACAGGCTACACTACCGTGTTTGATTTTGGGGCCACAACAAATGACGGAAGGCAACCACATGGCTCGCTCATTTGGGATGGTACTTTTCTGTATGGAATGACAAGGTCTGGTGGTGGATTATCGGACGGCATTGCGTTCAAAATAAAACCAGACGGAAGTGAATTTACCGAAATACATAAATTCATGGGAGTCGATATTTTTGACGGTAGCAGCCCATACGGTTCCTTTATATTCAACAACAATTATTTATACGGACTTACATCATACGGTGGTCAATTTAATCGCGGTATGATGTTTAAAATGCGAACGGATGGAACCGAGTACACTCACCTTTTTTATTTTGATGGATCTGCCAATGGGGAAACCCCAAAAGGCAACCTGCTTCAGTTTGGCACAGCGTTATATGGTTTAACATACGCAGGTGGACAAAATGCAGATGAAGGAGGAACCCTATTTAGGTTCGACTTAAACGCGTGTCCAGGTGCTTCCATAACGGCAACCAGCAATGAACTCACAGCTTCTTCCGGTGATAGCTATCAATGGTTTTACAATGACATCGCTATACCCGATGCAATAAACCAATCCATTATTTACAATGTGCTTGAGTATGGTGTGTATAATGTTGCGATAACCACAAATGGATGTACTGCTACTTCGCCAGATTTTATCTATCTCATTACTGAAAATGAAGAACCATTCAATCAACAATTTCACGCTTATCCAAATCCATTTTCGAACAATCTTTCAGTAAACTGGGAATCTAATGAAACTGCAGAACTATGGTTGACAGATTTGTTAGGTCGTAAAAGCTCCTATCAACAATTACAAAACGGAATAAACGAATTGAATACGCACGGATTACCAAGTGGTCTTTATATCGTAACTATTCGAACCGGTTCAAAAACATATAGCATTAAAAAAGTAAAACGTTAAAAGATGAAAACACGAACACTATTTTTTCTTTGGGTGATCAGCACCATTTTAATGTCTTCCTGCAGTCCTGACTTACCAGAATGTCCAAATAAAATGTGCCTACTCAGTGGCGGTTGGAAACTTACGCAGGTGTATGTAGACGGAGTAAAAGATAATTCCGATTTAAGTCAATACCGGTTGACACTAATTGAACCGGACGCCAATGCAACAGCTTCAACTTTCAATAGGACACAAGCCAGCGGCACGCAAGACAACGGATCGTGGTCGACCCAAAACAATGATCAAATATTGCAACTCATACCCGGCAACGACCCACTGCTTACGGAAGATTATGTCATTGAGTCGTTTACACTTCGTGAATTGGTGCTTGTCATCAATCGCGACAGCAACAAAACAGGACCGGAACAAATAAAATTTATACTGGAACCCCTTTAGATACTAGATGCTAGAAACTGACACAAGACTCAATACTCAATACTAATTACTCATGACTCACGACTAAAGAATCAACATGAAAAAAATAGTTATACTCATTATTCTTCTTTCTCCACTCTCACTTTTGGCACAGTGGTCCGTAGGATTAAATGCGGGGGCAACTTTTTCAAATTTCAAAACAAAAACACCATGGGAAGAAGCTTCCAATATGGGCTATGCTTTTGGAATAAAAGGATACAATCAATTCAATTCAAACTTTGGATTCAATATTGAATTGCAGTACATCCAAAAAGGATATAACCATCAGATTTGTGATACCTACTATGACAAACTAAAAGCAAACTATATCGAAATCCCGCTGTCGTTGGATTATGGATTTATTGTACCTGGTATCGATAATTTAAAAATTCACGGTAGTCTGGGAATATATACTGCATACTGGTTAAGCGGAAAGTATGAAACGAAAATTGATGATGAAGCCTTCACAGAAACTTATGAATTTGAAGAAAGTACTTCCCGCATTGATTTTGGCCCGAGTGCTGGGGGACGAATCGAGTATTTGCTAAAAAATGGAAGTTTGTCAATTGATCTTCGTTACGAAATGGGGCTCATTGATTTACAGAAAAAAGTTAGCGACAATACCAGTAACGTAAACCGGGCAATGATCATCGGGATTAGCTACTTTAAAAAGGTCGGTAGATAAATTTGTCATGAGGCACTAAAACCAGAAATGAATTTCGGTTTTTCTATTTCAACAAGCCGTGATGGATGGCAAAAGTTACTAGGGTACCGGTTGTTTTTGTTTGTGTTTTCTTCAGTAGATTCTGGCGGTGGTTGTCAATGGTTTTTTGAGAAATATATAGTACGTCTACAATTTGTTTGCTACTGTGGCTTTTTACACTCCAATCCTTTTTTCCAACTCATTTACTCCTGGAAATATCCAAAATTTTGGGTGACCGCCTTTAAAAAATCCCCTTTTTAAGGGATAAAAGTGATTGATTGTATGATCACCTTTATCCAACTGAATTGAAGGTCAATGCACCATTTAAAAAATAATTTATGAAAAAGTACATGCTATTTATGCTCGCTATCATACTGACGTGTCTTTCTTCAGTCGCGCAGCAGAAACCCAAACCTAAAGAAAAAGACAAACCTCCTACTCAAAAAGAAATGGAGGAGATGATGAAAGAAATGCAGAAAGAGATGGACGGGATGAGTGAAGAAGACAAAAAAATGATGGACAGTATGGGGATAAAAATGCCTTCGATGAAAGATATTCCCAAGGTAACTGACAAGCAACTGGCCGATGCCTGGGAAAATGAAAATTTGATTGTGCCGAAAAGAGATGCAGCAAGAATTGCATCAATACCAAAAAAAATTACCAGCGACCGTGTTCCTGCATTTTTAACTGCGGTGCGGAAAGAGGTAACGCCATTGCTCGATGCTGATGCAGTCACCACTGGTGATAAACTCTACTCTTATTTAATAGAGAAATCTGTCAAAAAAGAAGATATGGGCAACGTGGCCACCTACCTGTGGACTTTTGGGAAGGCTCAATTAGCCATTCACCTGATGGGTCGGGTATGTGTTGAAGCTCCAACCATCAATAACTTGAGCAACTATGCTTCTATGTTAAGCATGTTAGGTGCCGGGCATTTGGCAATACCAGTACTGGAAAATATCAACAAACAAATACCAAAAAATGCAATCATACTCAATAACCTGGGGCAGGCCTGGTTTGACCTTGGTGAAATAGCCCGAGCTGAAAAATATTTGGATAGTGCTGTAGCAATTTTTCCATTTCATCCGCAGGCAAATTTTACAAAAGCCGCTATCTATAAAAGCAAGGGAAACACAACACAGGCAATAGAAGCCCTGAAGAAGTCAATCAAACACACGTATTCAAATGAAAAAGAAGATAACCTTCGCGAACTAGGTTATAAGCTTACCCTGGAAAATGTAAGTATTCCTTTTAAACCCAGTGCCGACCCGTTGGGATTAGGACGCTTCAGACAACCCGACTATCCAAAATCTGTAAGTGAGTTAAAAATGCTACTACCTCAATGGGAGGCTTTTGATAAAGATTGTGATCAAAAAATTGCTGCACTGCAAAAAGAAATTAAAGAAGCCGGAGTAAAATATGAAAAAAATATAAAAACGATGATGACGAAAAGCATGCAGGCCATTAACAGTGGCGGCACTATTCCTGCTTCAATGCAAAAGCCACTTTATGCTACAAAAGCAGGACTGGTATTGGAAGAAGCGGTAAGCCATCATGAAGTAAAGATGAAAAGACTCACTGAAAAATTGATGGCACTATCAACCGAATTAGACCAACTACAGAAAACACGAAAAAAAGCAGTACCCGAAGCGCCTTGCGAGGATCACGTTAAAGCAGAGGATGATTTTCTAAAGAGATATAATGAGCTAAGACAGGACTATAACAAGGAAGCCTTGCAGGTATTTAAACTTTATTTCAATGATATGGCGTATTGGTCGCAATACACCAGCACTGACAAAGATCAGTATGAAATTATCAAGCTGGGATTTATGAGTGGGTGGCTACAGAAACTTAAGGAATATCGACCCTTGCTAACAGCACGAGGATACGAATTTACGGTTGAGTGTGTTGAGAAAAAAGATAGCAAGCCATTTAAACTAGGCGAATGGGATTTCAGCGCCAATTGCAAGTACAAGGCTGAAATAAATTACATTGTAATAAAGCAACAAATTAATTGCGCTACCACTACCACTACCGTGGATGCAAGTTTTTTACCATTAACAGGTTTAAAATTTACCACAACAGATGTGGGTAATGAGTACCTCCGCTCTACATTAATAGTAAGTCCTAAGATTGGCATCGATGGGAATTTCGGGCCGGTAAAAGTAGGCGCTTCGGTTAAAGCTGATTTAACGATAAATATGGATAAGGATGGTGTCACCGATTGGAAAACTGTTATAAAAGCAGGCACCGAGTTAGGAGTTGGAGGAAGTCTTGGGCCTTTAAAAGCAGAAGCAACGATTGGATCCGGTATTGAAATAGAGATTGACCCTAGCGGTGTAACAGACGTAAACATTGTATCAAAAGCAAATGCAGAAATTGGTATTGAAGCTCCGAAATCGGCAGGTAAGGAAGGAGTTGATGAACTGATTAATCAAGGAGTTGGCTATGTAAATGATGGATTGGGGAAACTTGATACAACGGTTGAAATTGGTGTGGAAAGCAGAACAAGCCTTATCAGCGGGCGTGGCTCGTTAAGCGGCACGGGTATATTAAGTGGTGCAATAATGTCGGGATGGTAATATCATCTTTCTAAATAGGTGAAATAAAATCATATGAAAAAGCTACTCATACTCAGTTTGATTTCCATTTCAGTGGCAACATCCTTTGCTCAGGAACTCCCCCGCCAGCTCTATGCAGATAGTGTGCTGGGTTGGATGAAAGTGTACAAGTTTAAAGGAACCAAAGAGCCACTAAAAGTAGATACCAAAATTTATTCAGCAGCTCAACTTTCCATAGGTGATTCAATTGCCAATTGGATACAGGCCAGTTATATACCCATAGGCGGATTGGGAGATGTAAAAAAAGTGGTTTCTACAGAGCGGTTTTTCCATAAAAATTATTCAGCAACACTACCTCCAAACTATGGTGTTGAGGCGCTCTCCTATTACTTTCTAAAATATAATAGCAACCGAAAGCTGGTACCGGCTACAAGCCACAGTGCCATATGGAGTATAATGGCGAATTCTGTCCCTCGCTACTTTATCAGCGGTTTATCAACAAATAAACAGCAATACTTTACCATTCCGGGCATGGATAAAGATTTATTAAAAGATCCCAGATCTAAGGAGTACCAGGATACAAAACTATATGACCTTTCCAATCACCCGGTTGTTGGAAAGTATATCAGTATGATAATTCCTGAAGCCAACGGAGTTCAACAACTCAAAGCAGTGATTTTAAGTAAAGACAATAAACTGCCATTTATCCACGTAACAATCGGTGAAGTACTTCGCGTTGCAGAAGAAGTAATTCCGGTAAATTGGGAAATTGAAAAGAAAAAGATTTATGAAAAAACACAGGGGAATCAAAAGGATATTGATTTTTATACAAAATCCGAAATGGAAAAAATTGAAAAAGCGAAAATTACACTGGCCAAATTGAGGGAAAAATACAAAACCCGTATCAGTGAAGTGGCTTATCTGTATAACACAGACTTTGATTTAACCACGCTGGCTAATGGGTATGATATCTTTGCAGGCCACCAAGTGGACGAGCAGGGTCCTCCTATTAAAAATAATAATCCTGTTTATAAAGTTGACCCTGCTATCCAGGCACTTTGTAAAACAGATAAACCTCAGTGGATTTATATGTATTGGACAGGTGCACTAAATGATCCTCTGGAAAAACACATGCACGAATCCATCATCAACAACTTCAATTTTGACTATGTATATAATTTCTTATTCTATCCTGAGAAGGTGAAGAGCCAACCTTATAAGCCTCTTCGTTCTCCAATATTTAAAGAGGCAGTAATTGTAACGGAAGCATCGGAAGCCAGCAAAAAAAACAGTGCTGATAAAAACGTTTTTTTCTTTGAAGATTTTTCAAGTACGGCTGTTGGCAAATCACCTACCAACTGGAGCAGCAACTTAGTTAATGGTGAGAAAGCAGTGGTAGCAGAAACACCTGAAGCAACCGGAAAATGGATTGTCGTAAAAGGTCACACCATTAAATTGAACACTCTTAAAAACCCAATCCCAACAAATTTTGAATTATCATTTGATGTAGCGGTACCAAAAGATTTTACCTGGGGCGGAAAACGGCTTGATGTGGTGTTGGCAAAAGATAATAGCTCAGCGTCCTCATTCCGGTTTTCCATCAGACCGGGCTCTGGTGGAGCGAACGGTGAAACCCAGGTAGAAAGCAATTTTGGTGATGATTATGAAGGCCGCACGAAATGGTATAATGCCCCGAATTTTTCGAATGACAAAACATTAAATAAAGCAAAAGTGGTCATTAACAAAAAAGGAGAGGCGCTGCAGATATTTGTGAATGATAACCTGATTGCAGATTATCCAAAAGCGATGCCTGCAAATCAAGTGTTTAATCAGTTACAATTTTTGCATGCTAACAGTTATGGCGAAACTGAAAAATATTATCTGAGCAATATTAAAATAACAAAAAAATAACCCAATGAAATCAGTATTTCTGGTTTGTAACCTACTCCTATTTTTTGTGTCCATCTCTCACGCACAGAAAAAATTAATTCCCGCTACAAAATCGGCTGTAACCGGTATTGATTTGCCCACTGGCAGTAAGCAAGACGGCAGGGTTTTGAGTACATCAGCGGCTGGTGTTTTGATGGAAATGGAAAGTGTTAAAAGGAAGACCAAGTTGCGCACTGCTGAAGTGCTGGTACTGCCTCCGCCTTCTGTGAGCAAGTTTAATAAGGACTCACTTGTACTACAACTTTCCTCCAAAAACTGGACAATCATAGCTACTGAAGGAGACAACTATTTATGGCTTCAGAAAAACCAGAGTTTTGTAATTGCTTATTTTTCGGTCGACACAAAGGAAGTTAATCTTTATTTTGCAGAGACTACCGCTACGCCTGATTTCAACACACAGTATGAAATCACAACGAGTGAACCTGCTGTGCAACCTGTGGTTGAACCTGCAGAAAAAGCTGTCGTTTTACCCGTTGTACAACCAACTCCTCAAACCGTAACTCAATCTCCCGAAAATAAAACTACCAACACAAGTATCAACTCTCCCATCATTGGAACCTGGAGAAGGGGGAAAGGGGATACGCTCTACGGTGGCCGTTGGAGTTCAACAGGATATCAATATATCTTTAATGTAAACGGGACCTATACATACGTTATCAAAACATATGTGGAAGATGATCCGGAAACGTTGCTGACACGAGAAAGTGGCATCTTTACGATAAGCGGAAATTCCGTTACCCTTGATCCTAAAACAAATGTGATAGAGGCCTGGAGTAAATCCAATGGCGGAGATAATTATAAGGCTCTAATCACCTCTCAGAATAAGCCTTTAGAAAAAATAACCTACCAGTTTGCGGTCCAATTTGTTCCGGAACTAAAAGAAACCGGACTTTTCCTGATATACCGAACTGAGACTACAAGAGATGGAAAATATAATGGCTCTGATGCTTTCCCCAATGGCTGGAGATTTAGTCCGGCTGGCCCTGATTATAAACCCATCAAATTACCGGGCGAATAAAATCCATTCATCGCATTTTAATCTGTCATATAAAATGATCATCGGGATTAGTTACTTAAAAAAAGTTGGTAGATAATTTTGTTATTAGGCACTAAAACTAGAAATGAATTTCGGTCTTTCTACTACAACAAGCCGTGATGGATGGCAAAAGCTACTAGGGCACCGGTTGTTTTTGTTTGTGTTTTTTTCAGCAGATTCTGGCGGTGGTTGTCAATAGTTTTTTGAGAAATATGTAGTACGTCCGCAATTTGTTTGCTACTGTGGCCTTTTACAATCCAACTAAGCACCTCCAACTCGCGTTGCGATATTTTGGGAATAGTCTGCTGCAATTCAGGCACTAAACCATCTAAACATAAAAATAACTGACTTTGCTTGTTGCGCGAGTCCATGATCGTCATGGTAGCCACACCATCTTTTTTCAGATGCGCTACATCGGTGATGAGTGTAAGCATATAAAGGAGTCTTCCTTCGCTATTAAAAATGGCATCCAGGTATTGTACCATCACCCAATAAAAAAGTCCTTCAGGGTTTTTGATGCGGATAAAAACTGTACCTCTAATCTTTTTACGTTCCCCAACTGGAACCTTACTATAATAGTCTCCAAAGTATTTAGAGAAGGACAACATCTTTCCGAGGTCTTCCGGAAAACAGTTTGCAAAAAGTACATCGGGTGGGCCTCCTATAAATTCGTCCATCTTTACTGGAATCATTTCTTCCAGAACGCCACCGGCATACAAATTTTGAAAGGAGGTGGTGTCAGCAATGAACCAAAAATACTTGCCGATGGCAAACGTATCAAGCTGCAGAAGGGCTGGAGTAAAATAAGAAAGCACTGAACTGTGGTCCAGCGATTCGTGCGAGCCTGTCTTTTCCTGTTCGAACTCTTGAATGCTTATTTTTTTAAGGTACGTGTTCTTCATGCTTCATAAATGAGTTACGGCTAGCTATGCTTTCTCCAACAAACATCTCGACTATACTATTTGTTTTGATTCATCCAAGTCATAGCGATACCCCCACAAAATAGGGATAAATCCCTATTGATTGAAGTAAAACGAATGATTTGATTGTGCATAATTTTTACAAATAAAATCCTCCTTATGAAAAAAAGTAACACTTGCAGTTCATTGCTGGTTATATTAATCGGCTTCTTCTTTTTATTACTAACCTCATGCGAAGGCCCAGAAGGTCCTGCCGGACCTCCAGGCGCACAGGGTCCAGTAGGCACTAACGGTACACAAGGCCCTCCCGGTCCAACTGGTAATGCCAATGTAATCGTCAGTAATTGGATTACGAACGTCTGGACCGTGTTGCCAAGTGGCTTTAGAACTCATAATAATATTCCCGCTTCTGAAATCACGCAATCACATTTAGATAATGCCATCATACTTTTTTACTTCAGAACAAACTCAACAGCCACAAGTATAAAATTGATACCATGTCCCATTTATAACACAGGTACAGGGGAAATTAATTACATAATTGACGCGTCTATTCGAGTAGGAAACTTTACACTTTTCACAAGGACACCTGAGGTGGGCAGCACTGGAATTGAAGTGGATTTCCCCAACTCCCAGGTGCGCTATGTTATAATCCCTCCGGCTTCAAATGGCCGGATGAGTACGCCCGAAAATCCGGAAGATTATTACGCTACATGCGCCTCGTTAGGGATTGAACCATAAAAACATAAAGTCACCTAAAAGACTGTTTGAGTTGAAATCCTAGAATAGCGAATTGTAATAAGCTTTACGCACAAAGTTGTTGGGTGGATCAAATAGCGCTTGATTTAGACTAACGTTACTAAAATATCTTAAAAAAATTTATATGGTGAACGATGTGGAGTTGAAATTATGACTCATTTGAGGTTAAAATACAATACTAAAATCATATCATTAAATATTTTAATCCTAAGCTTCAATACTTCACAAATGATCAGAAAAAATATTATTATAATTCTTCCACTAGTTTGTCTATTTGGATGTATTGAAGAGCCTGCGAAACTCACTCCTTTCAATCATCAAGATTCATTTACTTATTTTAAAAGTGAACAGGGATTACCCAGCAACGAAATTCATTCGCTTTTCGAAGATTCTAAAGGGAATCTATGGGTCGGCCATAGCCTTGGGGTGAGCCGATTCAATGGTACTCAATTTACGAATTTTATTAACCCCACTATCGTTGGAGGAGCCATCCTTGCGATCGGTGAAGATGCCGAAGGTCATATCTGGATTGGCAGTGCAATTGGGTTTTCTGAATATAACGGATCAACGTGGGCAACTAGTACCCAGTTTGGCATTCAATCATATTTCCTTACCCGATCCAAAGAATTTTGGGCAGGCACATTGGGACAAGGTGCAATAAGAGTTAGTCCCAATGGACAACAACGTCAATTCTTTTTTAACTGTAATAATTGCAATATAGTTACTGATATCACCGAAGATGATAGTGGCAATGTTTGGTATACTACCTATGATGGAGTATTTATAATCTCTGGAAACAATTTTAAGCGATGGGCCTTCAACATTCCTGAATTTGATTATTTCTCTTCGGTTACGAAAGACAGCTGGGGAAATATTCTTGTAGGCGGACTGAATTCGGCAGGCATATTGCGATTTAAAGATGATCAAGATATAAAAGATATTTATAATCCGGTAGGTCTACATAATGCATCTGGTTTAGCTAGCGACTTTTACGGTGGTGTGTTTATCACCACTTTCGAAAACGGATTGTTATACTTTGATGGTAGGGTAATTTTTGAGATTAAGACACCAAATGCAGATACTGATTTGTCTTGCATTTGGGTTGACTCAGAAGGAACAGTATGGATCGGCACCTCAAGCAATGGCCTTATTAAATATCAACCTAAAACTAAACAAATGTAGCATTATGCTTCAGTACAATAAATTTATACCACGTACAGATTGGAAAGATTTCTTCCTCCTTATGTGGTTCATATTGGGAGCACAGGTTGGAGAAGTATACGCTCAGGTAAACCGTGATTCTATTTTAGCAAACGAGCGAGCACTTGACCGACCACTAAATGTACATGGAGGACAGTTAAGAATTTCAGGGGCATATTCATTTTCATTCGTCAATACGCGATTTGAAGATGGTGTTTCAAAAAAACTAAACACTGATGGCATATGGCGGTCGAGGAATATTGGCCAGACAGAAATTAAATATGGTATTTCAGAGCATCTTCAAATTACTGCATTATTGGGTCTACATGGCGAAACACAGCGGGAACAATCTTTTGGTATAATTGGTTTCCCGGAACCTTTCGAGAACACCACTGTAACCACCTTGACAAAAGTTACAGGCCTATATGACCTGAGCCTTGGTTTGGATTTTCGTATTCCGCTTAACACAAAAAAAATTGACTGGTTAGTTTCCGGGGGCGTAACCATACCGATTGATGACCACCAATCGGAACAACCAAATCACACACGCATAAAAACAGGTGATAACTGGCAGATCAATTACGAATATAATCAATCGCTAAGCCGAGGCGCCCTGGCATATCAAGTAGGAGGCGGATTTAAATTCAGAGGTAATGATTGGGGATTTTCACTACTAGGGCGATACACCTTCCCTTCCAAAGTGGTAACACAACGCGACTGGATACATCAATTGGACAACCAGGATAATTTTGAGTACAAAGCCTTAGAATATAAATGGGCTGGCCCGAAGGAATTATGGGCTGCATTCACCCTAGAGTATCAAGGTAGTTCGTTTTTGAGTTTGCAATGGGAAACAACTCTTACACGATGGACGGGTGAGTGGAGGGAACAACATGGACAATCAATTCGGATAGATGAAAAGATGGCGCTATTGCTGGGGCCAGGTTATGAATTAATGATTACCCCCAGACTTTGGTTTAGGCAGTTTTTTTTGTTCCCGGCCACAGGACGATATACCGACTTAGGAATATCTTTTTACTCCATGCTGAACTATAACTTGTTTGTTACAAAATAAATATGAGAATTATCCTTACACTATTTTTTATGTTAGGCGCGCTGGTGGCAAGTGCTCAGGTACAAGAGCAGTTGTCGCCCACAGAAAGAAAGCAACTAACAAAGGTTACCGAACCCTTTACGTTATATAGAGGATTTCTACGCGCTAATATTTTTGGATCTTTTGCTTCTTTAGGGAATGCTTTTGATCAAGATGGTAACCGGATAACATCAGAAATTCTCTCAGGAAGTATAATTGTGAGTAGTTTTAGTATTGAATATGGTGTAACTGACCGCTTTGAAATTTCCTTCTTTTTTCCCTATGTAAATTCAGTTAATCGGGGTTCTGTTTTTATTCAACAACCAGGTCTAGGCATTCAGAATGTTGTTTACGCAAAGCAAAAGCGGATCGGAGTATCCGATCCAGCCTTTAATATACGATACCAATTGCTCCAGGATAAGGCAGGCAGCCCGTCTTTTGTTTTAGGTTTAGGTACATATTTACCCATTGGTCAAAGCGAAGGGAGAAACTATGTTTCACCTATTGCATATGATTCTCCGCCCGCCAAAGGCGAATGGGGCATTGCACCAACTTTAGAGATACGCAAAATTTTGTATCCAATTTCATTGCAACTTAGAGTTTCTTATCAGCATTATTTTGGTGCCGATAAAGTCCTTTCACCAATGGGTGAACCTCAACGCGTAATTTCAGGCTCGCAATTCGTAATTCTGCCACAAGTCAATTTTCACCTCAATGAATGGGTGTCCGTTTACCAACAAGTCACTTATTCCTATACTCAAAAGGATGATTTTGAAGGAATAGATTTTTTTGGAAGTCACTCGAAATTAATTCGAAGTGCCCTATTGTATGATATGGGCCTAACTTTTCAAGTTAAACAGTTAAGGCTAGAGCAATCCGTTTCGGTTCCGTTAGCTGGCAGGTTTGCTCCCGCAAATACTAGTTATGCAATATCACTTAGCTATATGTTTTAATGTAATGCGCAGCGTCCACTAAACATTGTCATTTAATTGTCATTAAAATGAGTTCATTAAAATTACCTCTTAGGCTGCATCTTGTTTGGATTGTTTTAATGAGCTTGAATTCTTGCAATAGCCCATCGATTGTTGCAACACAAGCTATTAGAAAAGGTGATGAATTGAACAACCAAAACCGATATGATCAATCAATAGAATACTATACGCAATATTTGGCCCAGAGCAAACAACTGGGAATTTATCGTAATGCCAATATGGAAGCAGAAGTATTGCGTAAGATTGCCTACGCTCATACAACACAGGGCAGATATCAGAAGGCACTAACTCACCTGCAACAAGCCCTTTCCATTGATTCTATTCAGAACAATTCGTTGGAGGTAATTGAAGACTACCAACAAATTGGGAAAGTCCACGCGTATTTGGGGAATTTTCGTGAAGCCACGAAATACCTTGAGTGGTCGCTTAAACTAAATTCAAGCATGGTAGGCAGTGTAAAAACCATGAAACAACGATCAGTAGCGGACACCCACCTCGCCTTGGCGCAACTTCACCTTACCATAGGTAACTATGCACTATCCCAGGAGCAGGCAAAACAAGCCAAGGAACGGTATAACAAATTACCGGATGGACAAAACGGGATAATGGAAGTATTGCTTATTGAAGGTATCCTTGAACGGGAGAAAGGGCAACTGACACAGGCGGAAGATTACCTTACACAATCCAGAAAAATAGCAGAGAAATTACAGCTCAATACATCACGACATTGGCAAGCTACCGGTGAAGTGCTTCGCCTTCGGGGTGACTATGTAAAAGCTCTTCTTCATAAAACAAGTGCTCTAGATCAGGCAAAGGCAACTGGTATTCTGCCCCAAATAATAATTTCCTATATGCGTCTTGGTGACATGTATCGACAATTAGGTGACCAAGGAAAAGCAAACATGGAGTACCAAAAAGCACTGGAGCTTCAATCCACCATGATTTCACAAGATACCCCGGGTGCAGCTAGTGGCCAACTTTTTTATGGAGATAATCTTGCTGCAAGTTTTGATTTTCAACTCCAATCTGGCTCTGCTTTGGGTGCAGGGTTGGTCTGCTTGAGGATGGCTGAATCGAAGTTTGAACAACTTAAACCAGACAGTGCAGAATATTACCTTATTAAAGCCCTTGATTTTCTACAATCAGTACAAAATACAGAGGGTATTGTTAAAGCTAAACTGGGTCTATCTCGTGTCAGTCGCATCCGGGGAGAGAGCAATGAAGCGTTTGCATTAGCGCATCAAGCGTATACAGAATCAGTTCAACCTGAACTCAAATGGCAAGCTGTATTTGAAATGGGGCAAGCTAAACAATTAGAAGGCTCAATATCTGAAGCCAGGAAATACTATGAGGATGCCGTAGCGGGTATTGATGCTATTCGAGCAAACATTACAATTGAAGATTTAAAGACATCATTTACCAACACTAAAGTGGATGTTTATGATCGTCTTATCCTCCTTCTTTTGAAAAATAAGTCAAAGTGGCCAGATATAGATGAAAAGGAAGCTATTGAAAGGGCTTTTCAGTACAGTGAACGCGCTCGTGCACGCAGTTTTTTGGATATGCTGGGCAATAAAAAGTTTAATGCGCGCACAACCGAAGACACCACACTGCTTAATAAAGAACAATTCATGTGTTTGAAAATGAGTAGACTGGTGCAAGAGATCAATCGTAGAACCGGTACAGCCTCAACAACACAAGATTTGTTGAATGAACTGCAAAGTGTTCAACAAGCACACAAAGACATTCTGGATCAGATTAACCTTAAAAATTCAGCATACAGGTCAGTAACGATTGCAGAACCTCCCGATATACGAGAAATACAGAATACCATTGACTCAAATACTGTTTTAATTCAATACTGGGTGAGTGATTCTGCGCTAATTATTTGGACCCTGACCAATCTGGAATTGAAGGTAAAAATAATTGAGGCCGAGCGAAATGAAATTCATCGCTTAGTAAATGCTTATCGGAATTTAATAGCTTTTAAGATTGATGATGAAGGCATCACAAAAAGAATATACACTGTCCTACTAGGACAAGTAGAAAATGAGCTTCGATCAAAATTGATTATTGTTCCTCACCGATCATTGCACTTTCTTCCCTTTCAGGCCTTACGTAAACCTAATAAAAAATTTTTAGTTGAAGATCAGGTAATTTCATATAGTCCTTCTTCATCCATATACCTGTATTGTAAAAATAAGCGTAGCGAGCCAGGTGTTCAACTCCTTAGTATGGCATTAGGTAATCGAGCGATTGGTGATTATTCACCTCTACCAGGTACACAGGTTGAAGTAGATCAGCTAAAAAAAATGTATGGAACTAATGCAGCTGCTGGAGAAGGGATTCCTGAAGCATCATTCAAACAACGCGCCTCCAACTTTAACTATATTCATTTAGCCACTCATGCAACATTCAACGAAAAACAACCTCTATATTCCTATCTGCTTATGGAGGGAGATAGTGAAAATGATGGCAGGCTAACTGTTGGTGAAATTTTTAGCTTAAGACTAAAATCCAAGGTTGTTACACTGAGTGCATGTGAAACCGCTTTAGGTGAGCTGGGCGAAGCTGATGACTTGGTCGGATTCAGTCGAGCATTTATTTATGCTGGTACTGCAGGTGTGCTGGTTACCTTATGGAAAGTTGATGACCTAACTACAGCCTTCTTAATGATCCGGTATAACCAATATCTAAAAAGTGGGTATCCAGTTGATGAGTCATTAACCTTTGCACAACGTGACTTAATAAATCGAAAGATTACACCTACGGCTACAAGGGGACTTGCGGAGGTTGATCTTGATAACCGAATAGTTGAATCCGTTCAGCGTGTTCATACTAATGAAGTTCTTTCACCTTATTTTTGGGCTCCTTTTGTATTTGTGGGGAGTAGTGGAACTGACAATTAATACAACATAAGTTAGAACATAAAGTCTTTGAGGAATTTAGTTGCTCTACATTTGCATTGTCGACAGACTAACATTCAGTTTTACGCAATGATTATCGGGATTA
>JBGTGG010000099.1:0-3842 GCA_041746855.1 Cyclobacteriaceae bacterium
ATTTCCATGGATATAATCAAGTGCTCCCTCTATATCTTTAAGTGTATAAAGTTCCTTCGCATCAAACGACAATCTAAATACCTGATGTCGCTTTCCCTTTTTGCGTTCCATTTCCTGAACGCCTTCCGAAAGGATTGTTAATAAATCATCTCTACCCAAAGACTTCAACCGCTTTACAATCTCATAGGCAAGAAAACGTTTTGACTCTTCATCTCCCTCAGAGTTACCCGTCTCGGGAACTCTGAGGCACTCCAAACTTAACTATTACTTAGCCATCATTCACCCATCAAATGAAAATGAACTACTTCAATAGCTGACCGCTCGCCAAACTCATAAAACCTCGCACTCGAATACGGATACAAATCAAGTGCTCCCTCAATATCTTTCAGCGTATAAAGCACCTTCGCATCAAACGACAATCGAAATACCTGATGTCGCTTTCCTTTTTTTCGCTCCATTTCCTGAACACCATCTGAAAGGATTTTTAATAAATCATCCCGACCCAAAGACTTCAACCGTTTTACAATCTCATACGCAAGAAACCGTTTTGATTCAGCAATCACCATGTTAAACTCTTTCACCTCAGCAGACACATACAGGATCATGTGCAAATGGTTGGGCATGATAACATAGCCATTTAAAATACATCCTTGTTCCTTCATTTTCGAAAACCAAAAAGGCAGATAATCATAGATCGCGGTGGTTTCAAACAGATTCAGCCAACGATAACAAGTGAAGGTGACAAAGTAAAAGGCTTCTTTAGTAGAATGGGTAGTGTGGGTGGACATTGGCTAAACGATTAACAATTGTAAAAACGGTAAGAAAGAAAATACTAAAACAATTAGATAGTTGTACAGTCGTGTGCCTCAGAGTTCCTTGCAGGTAACTCTGAGGGAGATGAATGGAAAAGAAAAGAAAATTATTATGTTCTAATTTCGGAAGTAACAAGCTAACTTAATTTTTACTTTTAAAAAGTGTTCCTTTCCAATTTGCTCCTCCTTCGGTAGAATATTAGAAAGAGTATATGCTGCCTTCATTCGAATATTCTTATTTCCAATCTCCTTATAGATATCCCTGTAAACTCCCCCAAAAGGACTAAATGTTATACCTGCTTCTGATTGAGTATTATATACATGACCCCATACATCAAAAGGATAGGGATGACTTGTGCCTGAGTTAAATCCGAATACAACATTTGTTAAATGGCTGCCATACATCCCATACTCCCAGATGTCCTTAACCGTTCCTGAATGAAGCTTAATAAATTCTAATCTGTTGATGTCAAAACCCATCAAATTAATTTCTTTGCTCAAATCTGTAATGGTCGCACTCTCAATTAAATCCGAATAAATATCATTCGTTTCTTTGGCAACAAATTGAAAATCTGATTCAATCGTCAAATACCCGACAGATAAAGTTGAATAGGGGAAAACACTATAATACGTTATTGGAGTCCATTTACTTATTCCATGTGGACCTAGGTATCTAAGTCTGAACCCAAAATAAATTTTATCACTCAAAGAAGAACCCCATACCTCACCATATGAACTCTGGTTATAGTAATAAATGCTTGGCCTCAACTCTTCAAAAAGCTTTACTCCCTTATCAAAAAAATGAGGATCATTGGATGACAATATTTGCATTTCTGTCATCCTACTTGAATCTGGAACAATCCATTTTATTAGTATCTCTTGATCTGGATAGTAAGTTGTTCCATTTATAGGCGAAACAATAAGCGGTACTGGAGAATCTTCTTCAACACAACCATTAAAAATCAAAATAAAAGAGCATAGTACCAGAAAGTAGCAAATACTATTTTTACCAATCATCGTTTTGAAGCTAACTGAGTTCATAAAAATTTCAAGCCAGAGCAAGGTTCGGCAAATTATTATTTATTCCTGATTATTAAAACAAACTTATACAATACGTTGCCTCCTCAGAGTACTTCTCAAGCAGGAAACACTCGTCTCACACTTATACCAACAAAACAACATCCCTACCACCCGTTAGTACATTCCTCCCAAAATCCTTATTTTTGCCCCTCAACAATCGATTTCCATGAGCACAGATACGATTCCTGCACAACAGAAAGAAAAAGCGCAATCCCTGGCCGGCCATGCTGCCCCCCTGCCCTACAAACCCGTCAACAAAGTCCGGATTGTAACTGCGGCCAGCCTCTTCGATGGCCACGATGCCGCCATCAACATCATGCGCAGGATTATCCAGTCTACTGGAGTGGAAGTCATCCACCTCGGCCACGACCGCTCCGTGGAAGAAGTGGTGAACACCGCCATCCAGGAAGATGCCCAGTCGATTGCCATGACCAGCTACCAGGGCGGCCACAATGAGTATTTCAAATACATGCTTGATCTATTGAAGGAAAAAGGTGCTAGCCATATCAAAATTTTTGGTGGTGGCGGTGGTGTCATCCTCCCCGAAGAAATAAAAGAACTGATGGACTACGGCATCACCCGTATTTATTCTCCTGATGACGGGCGTTCGATGGGATTGCAGGGAATGATCAACGACCTCGTGCAACAAAGTGATTTTCCTACCGGAAAAAATGTAGCCGCCAACATTAATGAACTCACAACCAACAACCATCTATTAATCGGCCAGATCATTTCTGCGGCTGAAAACTTCTATGATGATCATGCCGCTGTTTTTAAAGCCGTGCATGAAAAAGCAGCGCTGGCAAAAACTCCTGTATTAGGAATTACCGGAACAGGCGGTGCCGGAAAATCTTCGATGGTGGATGAAATCATTCGCAGGTTTGTCACCGACTTCAAAGACAAAACCATTGGTGTGATCTCAGTTGATCCATCAAAAAGAAAAACAGGTGGCGCTTTGTTAGGCGATCGCATTCGCATGAATGCTGTCAACCATCCAAACGTATACATGCGTTCGCTCGCCACACGGCAGGCCAACCTGGCGTTGTCGGCTTATGTGAAGGAAGCGGTATCGGTATTGAAGGCCGCGGGTTTTGATCTCATCATTTTGGAAACTTCCGGTATCGGTCAAAGCGATACAGAAATTCTCGATCACAGTGATGTATCGATGTACATCATGACACCGGAGTATGGTGCAGCTACACAATTGGAAAAAATCGACATGCTTGATTTTGCCGACATCATTGCGCTCAACAAGTTTGATAAACGCGGTGCGCTCGATGCATTGCGCGATGTAAAGAAACAATACCAACGCAACCACGGACTGTGGGATAAAAAACCGGATGCTATGCCGGTGTATGGCACCATCGCTTCGCAGTTCAATGATCCGGGCACCAACCAATTGTACAAAGCATTGATGGATAAACTCGTTGAAAAAACGGGCGCCAAACTTGAATCTGCTTTCGAGATTTCATTGGAGATGTCTGAAAAGATTTTTGTGATCCCACCGAACCGCACGCGCTACCTATCTGAAATTTCAGAAAGCAATCGGAACTACGATGCGTGGGTAAACGAACAAGCCGAAGTTGCGCAGCAATTGTATGCCATTGACAAAACGATCAACACTGTTGCTGAAAAAGAAATTGTAAAAGTATTACAGGCAGAATTTGATCGGATAAAACTCAACCTCGATCCGAAGAATTGGAAAATCATTGAAGACTGGGAGCAGACTGTACGCACGTACAAAGACCCGGTGTTTAAATTTAAAGTACGCGATAAAGAACTTTCGATTCAAACCCACAGCGAGTCGTTGTCGCACTTACAAATTCCGAAAGTAGCATTGCCAAAATACCAGGCATGGGGCGATATTTTAAAATGGACGTTGCAAGAAAATGTGCCGGGCGCATTTCCGTATACGGCTGGTATCTATCCGTTCAAACGTGAAGGCGAAGA
>JBGTGG010000100.1:0-11773 GCA_041746855.1 Cyclobacteriaceae bacterium
TGCCCATAGTAAATTAAAATTAGTGGCTGCGGCTTTGTGATCAGTGGCTACCCAAAGGAGTAGCAACAGCACACCAATGAATCCTGTGATGCCAAACAGGATGGCGTCAAACCATTTTGATAATTTCTTTCGTTTCCAATCACGGTAGGAAATGAAACCGGTTATCAGTAGTACAATTCCGTATACAATTAAAGGGTGGAAAAGATTTGCGGTTCTTTCTTCGGGTTGGGATTCGTATTTGATTAATTTTTCTTTTACTAGTGAAACAACATTTCCATCTGCTTTTATAGATGCATGATCAAAAGAAGACTCCACATAATCCGGCAGAAACATATATTCATACGGGGTGGCGGTTTTGTCCATTGGCAAGCCAAGACAAATATCAATTCCTAAATCGCCCCACGGTTGCTGTTCCAAATACAGGTCTGTTAAATTTCGAATGGTATAATCGGTTTTGATAAACGATCCGTCAAACGTCACAGCGTCTCCAAAAACTTCTAGTATTACTTCAGGAATTTTGGTAGCACAGTTGTCGTAGAAATAATCGTAAAGGTAAAATTGATTTTCACCTTCGGAATTCCATATTAAGTATTCGAACAATTCCTGTTTTTGTGACTGCGTCAGGTTTAATATTTGTTCATGAACATATCGGTTGTAATATTGGTACGTATATTCGAAACGTTCGTAATCTTGAACGGCCAACCGGTATCGGTTATTTCCACGCGCAAAATTTAGATAGAAATTTGGCTGCTCAAAATCGAAGACACCATAGTTGAATGCAGCATTTATTTGATTAACCGGATCAAACACGCGGAAGGCGCTGTGCCCAAATGCGGTAAATACAGCCTCTTGTCCTGGACCACAGGTAATCACCGAAATCTCTGCATGTTCAGATAAGATGACAGTGGATTGTCCAAAGGAGGTAGTGAAACAACTTAAAAGTAGAAAAGCAATTAAAACCCGCATACTATAATTTTATAGGTACGAAGATAATGGCAAACACCCATTATTAATAACTTTACACGCTGCATGGTAGGAAGTATACAGGATGGATTGAATTTGGCGTCACGGTTGTCTTTTAAAAAGATGGCGAATGCTTCACGTATTCTTTATTCCTATCAAAAATCACGTAATACAAAACGGCCAGAAATCTCGGGAATGCCAATCAGCATTTCTTTCGAGCCCACCACTTCTTGTAATTTGCGTTGCCCGGAATGTCCGAGCGGATTGCGTTCTTTTACCCGACCTACCGGAATGCTTGATCAGGATTTATTTCGGAATACAATTGATCAGCTCGCAAACACGCTTAATTACCTGACTTTTTATTTTCAAGGCGAACCGTATTTGCATCCTCAATTTTTGGAGATGGTGAAATATGCTTCGTCAAAAGGAATTTACACCGCCACGTCCACCAATGCACATTATCTGAAAGATGAAACCTCAAAAGCTACAATTGATTCGGGATTGGATCGTTTGATTATTTCCATCGATGGCACTACCCAAAGTAGCTACGCTTCCTATCGGGTAGGAGGGCAGTTGGAAAAAGTAATTGAAGGAACGAAAAACATCATCGCGTGGAAGAAAAAACTGAAATCAAAAACTCCGCATACTGTTTTCCAGTTTTTGGTAGTAAAGCCGAATGAACAACAGGTTCCTGAAGTGTATAAACTGGCAAAGGAGTTAGGTGTTGACCAGGTAACATTAAAGACTGCACAAATTTATGATTATAAAAACGGATCGGATTTAATTCCAACCATTGAAAAATATTCCCGCTATAAAAAACAATCGGATGGTACCTACGCGATCAAAAACGAATTGCTGAATCAATGTTGGAAGATGTGGCATAGTTGCGTAATCACGTGGGATGGTAAAGTAGTACCTTGCTGTTTTGATAAAGATGCTCAATTTGAAATGGGCGATCTGACTAAAAATACGTTTGAGGAAATCTGGTTTGGGAAAAAATACAAAGATTTCAGAGCTTCATTATTGCAATCAAGAAGCGAGATTGAGATTTGTAAAAATTGTACGGAGGGGTTGAAGGTGTTTGCGGAAACTTAAAGCCCACGTGCTTTAATATCAGCTTCAATCTTCGCCAGATCAAGCGCACCGCATTTTGAACAACCGGTGTCGCAAGTGGATTTTGAGGTCATATTCTTATAGAGTATTCTTCCAATGTAGAAGAGGGCTCCTAAAAAAATTATTCCGATAACAATCTCCTGAATCATGTTACAAATTTAATAAACCCGTCCGACCGCTCCAAGCTTTACCCGTCCGACCGCTTTGAGCGGTCAGACGGGATGCATTAATAAAGCGGTCAGACGGGTGCTTGAAATGTTATTTATCAGTTTCAGGATATAGCACCACCTGAATGTAATTTTTCATATCGAAATACTTGTTGGCAGCTTTCTTAATATCCTCAGTTGTTACTGCCTGGATATCGTCCAGATAGGTAAGAATGGCTTCTGAAGGCGTCCCATTTTCATTCGAACTTTGCAGGTGCCTTGCCCAATAGTTATTGTCCTTTATACTTTCCAGGTATTTTTGCTTTAGGGTTTCTTTTACCTTTTCGAGGTCCTCTTTGGTTGGGCCAGATTTTTTCACTTTCTCAACTTCGGCCAAAGCCGCAGCAATTAGTTTGTCAACATTCTCCGGTCCACAAGGCATCGCAATACTGGTGGTGTAACCACTGTATGGGATCTTTGATAGACTACCACTTACACCAGCTCCATACACACCACTCATATCTTCCCGGAGGGTTTCAATAACTTTAATATTGAGTACCTCAATTAAAAGTGAGAGGTTGGTTTCTTCCTTCAATGAATAGGGGGTTTCACCTGAGAACATCATCCGGATCATGCTCTTTTGTTCTGTTCCTTTACGCACTTCTTTTTTAACAACACCTTTCACCGGACGTAATCCAATGTCTTTAAAGTTGGATGCTTTTCCTGTGGTTGGCAGACTTCCCAGATAGGTTGCAATCAACGGTTTGATTTCATTGATGTCAAAACTTCCTACGATGTAAAAATGAAATCCATTTGCATTGCTAAAGCGTTCTTTATAAATCTCGTAAGAACGTTCCAAATTGATTTTAGCAAAATCATCTGGACTAGGAAATTTCGGGCCGCGTGGATTATTGTTATATACGATTTTTAAAAATTCATTTTGAAAAACAGCATTCGGATCAGAAAGTATGTTTTGATACATCGCACTTTGCTTACTTACAAACGAATTAAAAAGATCAGCATCTTTTCGCGGTTGTGTAAAGTACAGATAGGTCATTTGTAACAGCGACTCAACATCTTTCGATCCACTTTGTCCGCTTACCGCTTCGCTGCTGGTTCCTATTCTTGGGTTTACACCAACTGTTTTTCCGGCTAATACTTTTCGCATATCCGTTGGCGAAAATTCACCGGCTCCCATTTGGGATACAATGGTTGAGGCATATTGTGCATTTAGTATATCAGCATCCCCATAAAGGTATTGTCCGCCCGGACGGGTAGCAGTCATCACCACCTGGTCATTTTTAAAATCAGTGGGTTTTAAGGTGACTGTAACACCATTCCCAAGTTTCAAAACAGTGATGCCTAATTTATCATTTTTTGTTTCGGATGTAATTTTTCCGGGAGCAGGTGCTTTTGCCATTAATGAGGCAGCCACTGCCGCTTCTTCGTAAGCCGTTACTTCCACTTTAGCAGCTTTGTCTGCCATCGCGAGAAGCTCTTCACCGGAAGGTATTGCAAAAGGAGCTTTATCCGGTCCTGTCATGAGCACCAATTTGCTTTTGTCTACCGATGGAATTGTTTCTGCTGCATATTTATTCACTTCCGCCAGTGTTATTTCCTCCAGGAATTTTTGATAGTATGCGTATTCTTTTTCAATTCCAGGGATGGGTTCTTGCTCCAGGAAGGAACGAATGTATTCACTAGCAAAATTTGAAGATTCTGTTTTCTCACGTTCGTTGTAAGAGCGCTCCATGTTTCGCAGAAGTGATTTTTTTATCCGGTCGAATTCTGCATCTGTAAATCCATATTTGCGGGCGCGCTCATTTTCCTGGATAATGGCATTCACAGCCGGCTCCACACCTGCCTGTGTCAATACAGCAAACGAACTGTATGCTTCGGTTCCACGTAAAAATCCGCTTAAGCTTGACGATCCAAAAATAAAGGGAGGTGAAGGTTTTT
Organism: Cyclobacteriaceae bacterium; assembly: GCA_041746855.1. GTDB lineage: Bacteria > Bacteroidota > Bacteroidia > Cytophagales > Cyclobacteriaceae > JBGTGG01. Next base: position 4,182 of record JBGTGG010000100.1, read on the forward strand.
GTGTTAACTCTTGCATCCGCTGGCTAAGCATACTGGTAAATAAACTTTTCACTATGGATTCACGATATTCACCAACTGTTGTTTCTGGTTTCGATTTCTCGGTTGAATAATAAATCTGCACGAAGAAATTAGTTGCTTCCGGATCCGTAACGACAACACCTTCGGATGCTTTGCGTGGAGGAAGTTCTGCATATGTGCGCTTTCTTTCATTCGTTGGATTTTTCAATCCTTCAAAATGTTTTTTTATCATTTTCTCAACTTCGGCAGGCTCTACATCACCGACAGCGACAACGGCCATCAGGTTAGGGCGATACCAATCTTTGTAGAATCGTTTGATGACATCGTACTTAAATGTTTTAAGGATTTCGTCTTTACCTATTGGAAGGCGTTGTTCATATTTTGAATCTGCTAATAATTTTGGAAGATAGACTTTGCGCATCCGATCATCAGCACCTTTTCCCAGCCGTGATTCTTCAAGAACGACCCCGCGCTCTTTGTCAATTTCAGCATCTTCAAAAGATACAGTGCTTGCCCAGTCTTCCAGGATTTGAAATCCTTTTTCAAGATTATCAGGTTTATCGGTAGGAATCGGTAAAATATAAACGGTTTCATCAAAACTTGTGTAGGCGTTTAAGTCTGCACCAAATTCAACACCAATAGATTGAAGAAAGGAAACAAGTTCATTCTTTTGAAAATTCTTGGTTCCATTGAATGCCATGTGTTCGGTAAAGTGTGCCAAGCCTTGCTGATCGTCATCCTCCAAAATCGATCCCGCATTGAGCACTAATCGTAATTCAATTTTATTTTCCGGCTTACTGTTTTTCCGGATATAATACGTTAATCCATTTGAAAGTTTGCCAACTTTCACATTCGGATCAATGGGTAATTTTTCACCAAGCTCTTTTTGAGCATAGAGTGAACTTCCAATAAAAAGAAGCAAGAGTGTTAGCGCCCATTGCGTCAACGGGTTTCGTGTTTTTTTTATGTACATGTTTATGGGGGTTTAAGAGGTTTATATAGTTAACGACTATTCAAGATAATAAAATAGGTTATTTCCACCAATGTTGTTGAATGATAGTAAGCATTTCCGGATGAACGGGGCAAGCAGCGCAGAGTTCCCCGCCAAAGACGAAATTATTACCACCTTTAAAATCGGTAACGATTCCGCCTGCTTGCTGTACCAAAAATGTTCCAGCGGCCACATCCCACGAGTTTAGATTGTATTCAAAGAATCCTTCGAGTCGTCCACAAGAAACATACGCAAGGTCAATGGCTGCACTACCAAACCTTCTGATTCCATGTGTTTTGGTGAGAAAGTCTTTAATGATTTCCAGATAAACATCACGTTTATCGAAGAAATAGTAAGGAAAGCCGGTTGCAAAAAGGCTTTCATTCAATGTTTTTACTTTCGACACATTGATGACAGCATCATTGCATTGTGCTTGTCTTCCTTTACTTGCGTGATAACATTCGTTCCGGGTTACATCGTGGATTACACCCAACACCATTTCATCTTTATACGAAAGGCCGACACTAATGGCATAAACAGGCACCCGGTGGATAAAATTGGTAGTACCATCCAACGGGTCGATGATCCAATTATATTCTTCACTTTTTTTTGAAATGGTCCCTTCTTCGGTAATAAACCCTGACTGTGGAATTAATTGCTGAAGTCGCTCCACTATTTTAATTTCCGCTTGCTTATCAACATAGGAAACCAGGTTATTGAAACCCTCTTTTTGTTCAATCGCTTCGGGTGTAAAACGCTCGCTTTCTTTTTGTATGAAGGCGCCAACTTCACGGCAAAGTGCCACTACATCGCGTTCTATAGATAAGAGATCGATCATATACGATTTAAATAAAGTTCAACGTTGAAATATCAATTACTCAACATCATCTTTCACAAATTGTTCCTTTCCGCCCACAATAATTACAATTTCACCTTTTACATCTTTGGCTTCAAAATGGGCCAGAACGGTGTCAATACTTCCGTTCACCGTTTCTTCATAGATTTTTGTGAGTTCGCGTGAAACCGAAACGATTCGATTGCCACCAAAGTATTCCCCAAATTGCTTTAGTGTTTTGGTGAGCCGATAAGGGGACTCATAAAAAATCATCGTACGTTCTTCATTCGCCAATTCTGTTAAACGCGTTTGCCTCCCTTTCTTTACAGGCAAGAATCCTTCAAATATAAAACGGTCAGTAGGGAGTCCGGATTTTACAAGGGCAGGGATCAGTGCAGTTGGTCCCGGTAAGCATTCCAGTTTTATATTTGCTTCTACACACGCCCGCGTCAATAAAAATCCAGGATCGCTAATTCCGGGTGTGCCTGCATCAGAAATAAGTGCCATTACTTCACCATTTTTTAAGCGCTCAATAATTCCCTGCAAGGCTTTATGCTCATTAAAATTATGAAAGCTTTGTAACGGCTTTTTGATTTGAAAATGCTTTAGCAATATTCCCGAAGTGCGGGTATCTTCTGCTAAAATGGTATCCACCTGTTTCAATACCTCCAGTGACCTTAGCGTAATGTCACTCAAATTTCCAATGGGTGTCGGGACTAAGTAAAGGGAGGTGCTATTTCCTTCAGCACTCATTCGACCAGTCGATCAATTTCTTTTGCCAGCTGTCGATCTTTTTCAGTTATAATGTTCCCAGCATCATGAGTTGACAATTCAAAATCAACGGTATTCCACGTATTGGTCCAGGTGGGATGGTGGTTTAATTTCTCGGCAACGATGGCTACGCGCGTCATGAATCCGAACGCCTCGGAAAAATCCTTGAACGTAAAAGTCTTTGTTAGTTTATTATTTTTTTCTGTCCACATACAACACCACTAAGCTATTAAAACTTTCTAAAAGTGCAGGTCTGGTAACACAGGTATTTACCGAGAAATTAGTTTAAAGGGCAATAAGTCCTTCAATTGAGGAAGCCCGAATGTAAACATCAATCACAGCCTGACTACTTGGTAACATCATCTCCACCGAGATGCTTGTGTAGTTCCCTTTTTTGGAAGTTTTCTCCTGGATGGTATGATGTGGAAACAGTTTTTTTACCTCCTCCCGTTGGGAATCGGGAACGATGAACTTAAACATGTACAAGGAGGGCCAGGCGTAATGCTTTTCCAGTTTTTCGCGAAATGATTCTAACCAGTCTGCATCCATGTTTAAAAGAAATAAAAAAGTTCGTCAGGTTTCCCCAACGAACTTTTAATTAAAATTTGATTCTAATAAAACTTGTACCGCTCATCAACGATTTCTGATTTCTCTTTGATTGCTTCTCCAATGTTATACGATTGGTTTCTGGCAGTTTGTAATAATTGTGTTTTATAAACTGTAAAATCGGCAATAGCCGGTGCAGTGGTTTTGTTCAACATCTCAATGATCACAACACCATTCTCTCCGGCAAAGGCTTTTGATTTGCTTCCACTTTCCAATGAGAACGCAACGCCAACTGATTTTGGATCAAAGCCCACAGTAGGCATGGAGTTGGTGTTCAATTTTAAACTGTTGTTTGTATATACTGCTGCATCGTCACCAAACTTTACAGCAACCTCATCCAGAGATCCTTCAAGCCCATTTAATTTTTCCGTTAGGATGGCTGCTTTTTTCTCGTTCTTCACAGCCGGGGTAATTTCTTCTTTCACTACCTCAAATGGTTTATAGCCTTTTTCCAATTCTCCGGTCATCACGGCAACAACATATTGATCATTTAAGTCGAACACCTCCGATACTTTTCCTACCGATGCATCGCGGAACAACCATTGCACAATTTGTCTGGCTTCACCTAATGTTCCAATTCTTCTGTCGGCAACACCAATGGTTTTTGCATCCATAGGAATCAAGCCTTCAGCTTTTGCCTTTTCTTTAAAAGCATCTACACCCTCTAAGTCTATAGAAAATAATTCCGCTTTGCGAAGTGCTTCATTGATGGAGGCATCACTTGGTGTGATTGCACGGTCAATTTCTGCAATGTTATAGTACGTGTTGTCTTTTACTCCGGTAACGTCAATAATGTGGTATCCGAATTCAGTTTCAACTACATCATTTAATACCCCTGTTTTGGTTGCCCCAAATACTGCATCTTCAAAAGGTTTTACCATTCCACCAGAAGAAAACCAACCTAAGTCTCCACCTTGTGAAGCGGTACCATCTGTTCCGTGTTCCCTTGCCATAGCAGCGAAATCAGCACCGGCTTTAATTTCCGCCAACACTTTTCTTGCTTCTTCCTTGGCTGTTTTCTTCGCTTCATCGCTTTCATCTGTCCAACGGAATAGGATATGGCTTGCTTTTGCATTGTAGATTGTATCCTTTCCTATCGCTGAAACTTTTACGACTTTAAAGGATTCACCATCAATGAATGGGCCGATGATCGTTCCTTCAATCGAATTTGGCGAAATGTAGGTTGGAAGTTCCGCTGGCGATAATCTTTGAAAAGCATTGTCGCGCGTGTCAGCATTTACAATTGCAAAGATGGAATCACTTTCAGCCTTGCCAAGATCATTGATCATGTCAACCAGGTCTTGACGGATAGCAACTGAGTCCTCACGGGATGGAATAACCGGGAAGGCAACATAGCTTAAATCACGAACATGTGCTGTTTTGTATTTTTCTTTGTTCTTGTTGTAATAATTTTTCAAGTCAGCTTCAGAAACACTCACTGCTGAGTCTTTTACTGAATAATACGGAACATACAGATACTTTACTTCCGCAACATCGGTTTGTAAATGGTATTCCTTTTCCGCTTCAGCTTTGGTTACATAGTTGGTGGAAACCAATAAGTTTTCATACTTAAGGCGTTGGCGACCTGGAGCCAAATCACGCTGGAACAATTCCCAACGTACACGCTGCTCTGATCCCGGAGGCATTGCATTTATATTTTGTAGATAGCTTACCACTTTGTCTTTATCGAATTGACCGGTGGCATCATTCAAAAATAGCGGAGTAGATTTAAGGTTAGGATCTACATTTTTCCCTTGGATCATATCCCATACTTCTTCGCTGGTTACTTCAACTCCAACGCTTTTATATTGCTTTTCAATGGCATTGCGAACGATCAGCATTTCCCAAGCTTGTTGTTGCAACAAAGGGCGTTCGGCTTCACCGGCTTCCCTTCCAAAGTTCAAAAAATAATTGGCTTCGCGCTCTTGTATCGCTGCCTGAAATTCATCGAGGCTTATCGTGTTGCCTGCTATTTCACCAATATTGTTGTCCTGACCCAAGAGTACAGAGTTATTTCCAAGCAAGTCACTAAGTGTAAATGCTGCAATCGCCACTCCCACAAAGATGATTACGCCAATCCCCATCTTATTTCGCAGCGTACCTATTAATGCCATAGTTATTTCTATTTATTTGATATAAATGGGAATGAATTGTTCAATTCGCCCACGTTAATTTTTTTTCAAGACCGCAAATTTAATCGGTATTGTCTATTTGAAAAACTGCATGGTCAAAATATGGCCGATTTTATTGGAGAGGCTTCCAAAGACCTCAATCTGTGGTATTTACCTGCAATTTGACCACATTTATCCGGTTGTCTTCAGTCGAGTGGATATTAAAGGTAAAAGGAGGTATGGAAAAGGTATCACCGGGCTTGGGAATATCTTCTGTATAGGATAGGATCAGACCACCCAAGGTCTCGTATTCCCCAATAGGGAGCTCCCATTCGTACTTATCGTTCAGGTAGTCGATTTCATGGCGGGCGCTTAGCAGATAGGTGTTTTCATTGATTTTGAACTCTACCAAATCATCTTCATCGTGCTCATCTTCAATTTCTCCAAAAATCTCTTCAATTACGTCTTCCATGCTTACAATGCCGGAAGTACCCCCAAATTCATCGACTACGGCTGCCAGGCTTTTTCGTTCGTTGATGAACCGGATCATTAATTCATTCGCCAGTGTGGTTTCTGGAACGGTAATGATGGGTGTCAGGATTTCTTCAATGTTGGAGGGTTTGTTGAACAATGCCGAAGAATGGCAATACCCTGTAATGTCGTCAATGGATTCTTTGTAGATAATGATTTTGGAGTGCCCAGAATCCACAAATGCAGCGCGCAACGCATCAATACCCTGGTTGATTTCCAATGAAACGATTTCTGTTCGGGGGATCATGCATTCCCGCACCTTTACTGTTTTAAACTCCAGTGCATTGTGAAATATTTTCGCGTCTAATTCAACCTCATCGTCTTCGTGGCTGATCCGGTGCATATTTTTTACAAAGTTGTTCAGGTCTGTTAAATCAAAAATTGGATTTTCATCCGAGTACTCCAGTCGTAGAATATAAACAATCACAAACTTTGAGAGGCTAACAATCAAAAAGACGATTGGTGAAAGCAGGATCGAAACCAACATAAACGGAATGGCAAACGCTGCCAACATTTGGTTTGGGTTTATCAGAAACAGGCTCTTTGGTAGAAACTCTGCTGTGAAAAGTACCAACAAGGTAGAGATGATGGTTTGCAGTACGAGAATGGAACCATCATTTACCAATACTTCCGGCAACCCGGTGCGCAATTGTGGCTCGATCAATTGCGCCATAAAAATACCGTACAACACCAAACTGATGGTGTTGCCGATTAGTGTAGTACCAATAAAAAGGGAAGTGTTTTTGAAAAAGTAGGAAAAAATCCTGCCGTGCAAGATACCTTGTTTACCACGTAGTTCCAGTTGGAGTTTGTTGGCCGATAAATAGGCGATTTCAATTCCTGAAAAGAAAGCTGAGGAAAGCAGTGTGGCAAGGATGAGCAGCAGAAGGTTTCCGTCCATGTTATTTTCGCTTCCTTAAGGTATACAAGAAAAAGAAAACAATTGCAATCATGATCGCCCAATATCCTTTTTCGAAACCTACCGTCATCACCTGATGAATTCCGATAATAATAAATCCTGCAGCCAGGGACAAGAGGATCATATCGAGGAGTTTCATATAAGGATCAAAAATACAGAAATAAAATGGATGGGTATAGAAGGTATTATTCCTTCATATCAAACTCCCCGGTAGGTTTGGTTATTTTGTATACGGATAAATCCTGCTTCGCATCGAGTCCTTCGCCCGATAGTATTTGATCTTCTTGTCGGATGGTAAGGAATTTTTCGGTATAAATTTTTTGGTCTTTCGGGTTCCAGAACAATTCCTCCGTATTCAGTTGTTCATTTTTTTGAATGTTTTTGACTTCTACCTTTCCGCGGCCGCGCCAGAGATTATCTTTTTTAAAGTAATAGGCTTCGTTTGCACGAAGGGTTGATTCCAGGTTTTCAAATTCATCATAGAACTCGAGGTACACGCCTTGCGGAAATTCACGATCACCGTTTTCGTATTCATACATCAGGGCGGCAATCATTTTTACTTTTACCTTTTCGCTCTCACTGTAATAGAGTTCTACATTCTCAGCTTCACTAAGCGGACCTTCATACACAAGGGGTTCCTTGAGCTCATTTTTGGAACAAGCGATTGAAAAAAGTAGGAGTATGAATAAAATCCGGTTCATAAGAAACAAAAAGAGGCCATGATGGCCTCTTTTTTAGAGTTGTTTAAGTCGGTTAATCACGGGTACGGAATGTTACAGATTCGTTTATCCAACAGCCAACGGTTTTACT
>JBGTGG010000101.1:0-4754 GCA_041746855.1 Cyclobacteriaceae bacterium
TAAATCCCGGTTCATAAAAGTGGACTCAATTTCTGCATCACCTTGATACAATGGGGATAAAGAAATTGGCAATCCATCTTCACACAAAACATCATCTACAAAACTTTTGGTGGCACCACCGTTGTAGTTCCAGAATAAACGGGACGCAAAATGTCCGTTGATCAACGGCTCATATTTTCTCCAGTAAATCGCCTCTGGGTTTCCCTCTTGCGTTTGGGTAGAGATAAGGTAACGATAATCCTTATCAGGATTCCCAGTAGAATAAAGGCTAAAACCTCCATTATCCATAATCTCTTTTGCTGCATTTGCGCTTTCTGTTAGCCAGCTATCTGGATCTGTGCCTCCGTGGTATTTGCGCCAAGTCCCTTCAAAAAGGCATACCCTGGATTTTACTGCCAATGCTACCCATCTATCCATCCGTCCAGGGCTTCGACCATCGCCCCAACTAGCAGGAAGATTGGCAATTGCAAAATCCAGATCTTCCAAAACTTTATCCATTACAAATTCGCGATCATTGCGTGTACCATACAATACTTCGGTATCATTAATATTCAATACAGTTTCAACCCATTGTACATTCCCAAAGCGTGATACTTTATCGGCATAAAACCAACCCCTAAATAAACGTGCCTCGCCTTTGTATCGATTTATGGTTTCTTCCGCAATAGGTGCCCGATCATAATTAGCAAGGCCGAAATTGATTGCACGAACCAAATCCCATCCTTTATACCCTTGCAAACGTGGAGCATTTTGAACTACATGGTAGCCCATTCGAACCTTGGTAAACTCATCAGCCCTTCCGTGGATTGGCGCCAGGTTATCGCTAAATTGATCGTTCCACCAAATGCCTCCCAAAAACTTTACACCTCCTGTATTTAAACCGTCCATAATAGGATAGTTCTCATCGTCACGGACAGTATTGTAAAAATTATTATTGTAATTCCGCAAGTCATCCTCGGAGTTCCAGTAAGTTTCGTTGTTCAAGGCATCCAGCGGGTACCGCTCAAGAAAAGCATCGTTGCAGCTTGTTGAAATAAAAACAAGCAGTACAATAACCAAATATTTTTTATTGTGATTTTTCATCAGTTTAATGTTTATAAGTTCACATTGATTCCAAAAGTGTAACTTCTGAAAAGTGGGTAATTGATTGATTGATCAAAAATATATTCGGGATCAAGTGGTTTACGTATTTTAGAATACTCCCACAAGTTTTGAGCGCCTACATAAACATTTACGCCTCCAAGCCCAATTTTATTGACCAATGCAGGCGGCAGATTATAGCCGATGCTTATATTTTTCAAACGGATATAGGCGGCATTTTGAATAAACCGTGTTTGTGGTGCAAAATTTTTCGTGTCATTGTTTTGAATTGGAAAATAGGCGTCCGGTTTTTCGGGTGTCCACGAGTTATCGATCCAGGATTGGTCCCCATGCATCGATCTCCATGGATAAAACCAAGTCCAATTATTGGTGGATGGCACATAGTCCCTTTTACCAACACCCTGAAAAAATATGTTCAGCGTAAATGCTTTATAAGTAGCACCTGTATTTAAACCGATGGTATAGCGTGGGCTATTGTTGCCAATAATTTTACGATCACCAGAATTAAATATTGTATTGTCACCTTGCGTAATCGCTCCGTCACCATCCAAATCAGCATACTGGATATCACCGACGATCCAATTGTTACCAAGCCGTGTTTGATCTGGTAGTTCTGCCAATTGATCAGCATTTTGAATAATACCTACGGTTTCATAACCCCAAATCTCCCCTAGCTTTTGACCTTCATAATACTCTGAAATTGCACCTGTCTCATTTTCATATTTCGTGATTTCAGCGGTCCAATCCGCTAAATTAAAATCAACGAAATATTTTAAATCACTGGTAATATTGTCTTTCCATTTTAAAGCAAGCTCCCATCCCTTCGTGCGTAGGTCGGCACCATTTTCTTGTGGTGCCCCTGTTCCTAAAATGGCAGGGTACTCTCTCCTTAACAGCATATCTTTTGTATCGCGTGTATAGATATCGAAAGAACTCTGGAGTTTACCGCCAAGGAAGGCCATATCTATACCGATATTTTGGGTAATTACTTGTTCCCAAGTAAGCGTTGGGCTTACTATTCCTGGGTCATTTACAAATGGAATTTGTCCTGAACCCAAAATAATATCCGAATTGCCATTCGACATCGATGGTATGTATGGATAGAAGTTATTTCCCAATAGCTGATTCCCAAGTGCTCCATAAGAGGCTCTGATTTTTAAGTTATCTAACCAAGATTTGGAAAAGTCCATAAACGATTCGTTTGATATTCTCCAACCAGCAGAAAACGATGGAAAAAAACCAAATCGATCTGCTTTGGGAAAACGCGATGTACCATCATATCGGCCATTGGCTTCAAACAGATACTTGTCTTTATAAATATAATTCAATCGGTAAAAAGCACCCCGTAACGCTGTATGGCTTTTTGTGCTTGTAATTGTACGCAGTCCAGTGGTTGAACCAATATTGATTATTTCGTTATTCAAGAAAATGCTAGACCCCGAATTCACCCTATTGTTTAATGCCCATTCCTGATTGAAGCCTACCATTACTTTTAGATAATGATCGGTCCAGTCTTCCATCAGGTATTCTGCAAAGTTGTTCCAAACATAATATTGATTATACTGTGTGGAAACATCGATTTCATTATCGCCATACGTAATCGGAGGGTTGCCGACTAATCCACTCACCATTTGAAATGGAAGCCTTGCGCTTTGCGAATTCTGATTAAAAATATTGTAAGAGAAATTACTTTTGATGGTCAACCTTTTTATCGGAGTGAGTGTAATACCTGAGTTTAGCCAGATATCAGAATTCGAAAATGTTGATCGACCACCAAGATCTAAGTCTGCAAGAATGGTAAAAGGATTATCCCAATACATGCCCCCATACTCTTCAAAACCAGGTACGTTATCAGGAACTACCCAAGCTCGAATAGGTTCTGCACGGATCAATGTATTAATATCGGCTTGTGAAGATCGATCCGATTGTTGCATATTAAGGGTAGTACCCATACTCAGTTTCATCCAGTCCGTAACTGCATACTCTCCTTTAAGAAGTATATTATAGCGTTTGAAATTATCATTCCCCGGGTTATCCAGATAACCATTGGAATTTAAAAAACCGAAAGAAGAATAATACGTGGCTTTATCGGATGCTCCCGAAATAGATATATCATACTTTTGGCGAGGAGCAACACCTCCAATTAATTGCTCGTTCACACCGTTGTATCCATAGTTCTCGAACTGACCATCGACTACCGCATACGGGTCATTGTTTGCTGGGTCATCCCAATAGGTTTGCAGACGACCCATATATTCATCTTGATAGTAAACACCTCCACCACCTCTCACCAGTACTTCGTTTCGAAGCGATGCATACTGATATCCATTTTTTATTGGTTCAACATACCATATAGGTTTATCCCAAGTAAATTGAGAACCCACCTGGATATTGATACCCTGTTTGCCTTGTTTAGTCTCCACTAAAATAACACCGAAAGCGGCACGAGCACCATAAATTGCAGAAGCAGCACCATCTTTTAATACGGTAACACTTTTGATATCATTGGGATTAATCCTGTTAATATCCATCGGCACATTGTCTACTAAGATCAGTGGTGCTCCGCCATTAATGGATTCAAATCCGCGGATGTTAAACACAGCACCTTGGGTTGGGTCACCACTTGGAATGGTCACATTTAATCCGGGGATTAATCCCTGTAAGCCCCCACCAGTACTGACAATGGGGCGGTTGGCAAGCTGCTCACCTCCTACTTGATCTACCGCACCCGTAAGGTTTACTTTTTTCTGCGTTCCATAGCCAACAACTACAATCTCTTCCAAGGTAGTTGCATCTACTTGTAAGGTCACATTAATTACTGTTTGAGATCCAACAGAAATTTCTTGCGATGTATAGCCAATGTAACTGACGATCAGTATGGCATTATCATCGCTGATGTTGATCATGAACTTTCCTTGTGCATCTGTAATTGCACCAATCGAAGTCCCCTTGATTTGGACGTTTACACCGGGGAGACCACTCGGATCATCCGAACCAATAATAGTCCCCGTAACGGTCCTGGTTTGTGCTTGCACCATGCCAGCCGAAAAGACCAGAAGCACAACTAAGCTGGCATTTAAAAGTTTGTAAAATCGTTTTTTCATAATGGTTTTTTTTGGTGAAGTTCTTGTCCACGGAGCAATCAAGAAAAGCAATGCACAGGAGAAAGTTTGGTAGCGTGGTTTAATTGAATGCATTCCTTTTGAGTGTTTATCCGTTGACCAAATTTTTAATGATCAAATGAATAAATATCAAACGATTGCAGCATCCAAAAAACGGGTAAAATCGTACAAAAGTGTATTTTTAATCAAAAAAGGGGTTTTTAGACGAAATTTCGTATCCAGCTTTAATCATTATTGTAAACGCTTACTTCAGGCTTGCCAATAAAAACTAAATTGATTTTCCCCACTCGAGATGAAGTAAGGATTGCCTTCGGCTAATTATGGTGGATGATTTGATTATTGAGAAATAAGATTCCCCATAGCCTTGTTTAAGGCTTGTCTTTATTGATAAATATGATAATCCGTAAACATACCTAGCCAAATTTAATGAATACCTTTTCATAGCCCGGTATTTATTGTTCTAAAGTAGTGTACAGTTGATGTGCGCTGCATAGCTGGTATGTTACAAGTAGTTCGCAGTCGCACATCAAA
>JBGTGG010000102.1:0-5764 GCA_041746855.1 Cyclobacteriaceae bacterium
TGCCCCATCGAGCAAAATGTCTATGTTATTCATAATCTTTCCGGCCAATAGAAATGAAACGAAAAGAAAGATCACATTGAAATAAATACCAAAGCGTTGAATCTGCAATAGCTTGTCTTGAAGTTTAGCATACTGATTAAGCACTTCTTTGAAATTTCCCATACCAATATTCAGGTTGCGAATTTGGTTTAGGGTTCTTAACACAACAAACGGGAGCGCGATTAAAAAAAAGACAGCAAATATTCCACTCACTACCAAATACCACGAATCAAGTTTTTCAAAATTTATAATAACAATAATGGCCATAGAAATGCAGATCACTGTACCAGAAGCCTCATAAGCTGTAATTTTATTGAACCGATTTTTGTAACGTGCTTTCGTCATCTCCAAAATTAATTTGTCGGTCATGGTTTGTTGCTTTTCAACTTTTTGACTCATCGCTTCCCAAAGTGTTTTCATTTCTTCCAGTTCCATACCTCAGCCGTTTATTTGTGTTTTCAATTTCTGTTTAATTCGGAATAGCCGCGTCCCCACATTAGTGGCAGTAAACCCGGTGATACTGGCGATTTCATCATAATTTTTTCCATCGAGATGAAGAATGATGAGTCCTTTTTCAACCACACTTAACTTTCCGATGTGTGCATTGAGGATTTTCATTTGCTCTTCAATAATTGTATCCTGTTCGTCAGCACGGTTCAGCAATTCAAAATCTATGTCAACTTGATGGCCTCTTTTTTTCTTTTTTCTAATATGGGTGATAGAAGTATTGAGTGCGATCCGATAGATCCAGGTGCTGATTTTTGATTCACCACGAAAGCTTCCAAACGACTTCCAGAGTTGAAAGACGATTTCCTGATAGAGGTCTTTCTGGTCTTCGTAGTTATCCGAATAGATGTTCGAGACTTTAAAGAGAATTCCTTTATGGGTTTTTATCAGCGCTACAAATTCTGTTTCATCCTGCATTCACTACCAAATTACAACTCATTGGTAAGGGAAGGAGATAAAAAATCACAGAAAAGGGAAATTATTTTTAACTCGTCAGACCGCCTGCCTGCACAAGTTACGGCAGGCAGGGCGGTCGGACGCGTAGTTTTAGAGTTTCAGCACTCTCATCTCTGCCCTTCTGTTGCGAGCGCGGTTGGCTTCGGTATCATTGGGGGCTACGGGTCGATCAGGGCCATATCCGACTGAAACAATTCTGCTTTCATCGATTCCTTTTGCGATGATATAATCTTTGCAGGCTTTGACGCGCTGGTAGGAAAGTGAACGGTTTTGCGCCCGATCCCCTTCCGATGAGGTGTGGCCCGCCAATTCTATTTCAGCAGTTGGATACGTTTTTAAAAATGTAGCAATCTTATCGAGTTCGGTTTTAGATTCATTGCGTAACGCTGCTTTGCCTTGATCAAAGAGTATTGCATTTAAGGTAATGGTTTCGCCTGCGCGAATGGCTTTGTTGTCGAAGGTTGCTTTTTTATTGGATTGAGTCAGCGCAATATTTACTTCCGTTACATTATCCTGTGCGACATCAGCGGTTCCACTTCCATCTTCATACCCATCCGCGGATGCGCCAATGATTTCTAATCCGGCAGGAACATTTTTTAATTTGTAATGGCCCCGGGCATCCGTAGTCACCATTGTTTTATCCGATAAAAATACAGTTGCTTTTGCGATGGGTTCACCGCTTTGTTTATTGGTAACAATTCCTTCCACATCTCCTTTGCATGAATTTTCCCGGGTACGGTTTATCATTAATCGAATAAAATCGAGTGCAAAGCCATCGTGCGCCCCGGTGGCTTCATCTATTTTTATCCGTAGTTCATTTTTTGCAAACTCAGGATAGAATTGTTCAGGAATTGGAATGGTAACAAGTTTTCCAACGGGGCCTGTCTGTTCAATGGCGTTAATCAGTTTTTCTGCTTCAACGAATCGATTCCCATTTAACGTGATAATAAAACGTGAGCAGAATACAGGTGCCTGAAAATCATCGATGAATAATTGCAAGTAGGCGTCCTTGATGGTTGCTCCATTTATTGATTTAAGTGATAGACTAAATTCAGCAGGAGGAGTCAAAGGAGATTCGGCACCAGCGGCATATCCATCTGAACTACAATCATTCGGATTGATATCTTTTTTGAATTTTGATGAAAGCAGTATCCGGTCAAAGCCTGCCATTTCATTTGGGTCCGCTTCCCACGGGAAGAAATGAGAGGAGGTCATTTGTCCGCAGAAGGGATCAAAATTATCCGGCCAACCAAATCCTAAATTATCAACATCGCCTATTCGGATGATGTACTCCGCTTCCAATGAGTTCTTAAGCTCGACAAAATGCTTCGACCAATCACGGTCTTCGGTAACAGTTTTTATCTGGGCTTTTAAGGAGAAAGTCGCAAGGAGTGCGAAGGCAAAAAGTTGGTAGCGCATAAATAGGAGGGTTGAACCAACGAATGTAAAAATTCGTCAAGCGAAAAACAACTGCCTCTGGTCGTAGCGTCCTTTTACTGGTCGTAGCGTCCCGCTACGACCCAACCACTTCCAGCGTCTCGCTGTTCACTTCACACAAAAATCAATTCCACTTTTTCTTTTCGAATTCCATAATAATCCCCGGCACTACTATGCAACCACTCTTCCTCTTTTTCAACTAACCCTTGTTCCACAGGATTAAAATGGATATAGTCCAGTCGTTGCTGCAACATATCATTCGTACTTAATTCAATTGGATGACTATGCTGTTCCCAAAATTGAAAATCTTTATTCCTGTTATTCCTTAGCCCGGTCTCCTTCATTAACTTCATCATCCATGCTCTCCTGCTTTCGCAATCACTTGTTTCAATTGCTTTTCTAATATGACGAGAAGTAAAGCTTTTCAAATCGCGAACAATATCAGATAGTACTCCGGATTCAGTTCCAATAATCATGTGTACGTGACTCGTCATAATACAGTACCCGTAAACTTCCAGTCCTTTGTTTTTTTGACAATACGAGATGCTTTCGTAAAATACATTTCTATATTCTTCTCGAATAAAAACATCAATCCAATGGACAACGGTAAAAGTCACAAAGTACAATTGGCGATCATCGCGAAAGGCATATTTTCTTCCCATGAGAATGAATATAATTAAACATTTTGAAATTTGATATGACCAGGGAGCGGGACGCTCGAAATGTGTGGGTCGTAGCGGGACGCTACGACCAGATATTAGCTACGACCAGATATTAGCTACGACCAGAGACTCATTAACCAGTTTACAAAATATAGAAAAATGGGGATAAGAATTACTACAATTAACACGGACAGGATTAATATTCGGATCGATTTCTGTTGTTCAGCTTTTCCTTCTTCTAAAACTCTTTTCCTGATTTCAGCGAGTTGTTCTTGGGAGGCAGTTTTATAATCAAGATTTACAGAGTCCAATTTTAACGTGTAGCTGTTCTTATTCTTAAAGTATTTTTTCTTCCTCAGGCTTTCATTTTCCTTATGGCGTTTGATCATGTCGAATATGGAAGTTCCTCCAGCCATAACTCAATTTTTAACCTACAATCTCCTCCCACGCTTTTGTAAACGCTTTCATTTCATCCAACGTACCGATACTCACCCGGCACCACTCCTGATTTTTGTAATCCCAGATTCGAATACCGATTCCTTTGTCGGCCATTTTTCTCAACAACTTTTGTCCATCGGTTTTGCATTCGAAAAACATAAAGTTGGTATACGACTTACCGTAGAAGTATCCTTTTTTGTCGAGGAAATCTTCAAGGTGTTTTCGTGCTGTGTTGTTTTTCGTTCGGCTCAGGTTCATGAAATCAGTATCCCCGTAACTGGCTATGCCGGCAGCAATAGCAGTCTGATTAATGGGATAGCCCATTTGATAGGGTGTCAATTTCCGAATGATATCAGGCTTGGCCACGAGATACCCTAATCGCAATCCAGCTAGTCCATAGATTTTTGAAAACGTGCGGCACACGATTACATTTTCTCCTGCACGCACCAGGTCCACCATCGAAGATTGTTGTGTGGGATCAAGGAATTCAAGATACGCTTCATCACTAAAGACGATTGTTTTTTTACTCGCCTCCAAACAAAACTCACGCACAATTTTAGAATCGACCAATGTGCCGGTTGGATTATTTGGATTCACGATAAAGATCATACGCGTATCCTTTTTTATTGCGGAGAGCATGGCGTTAAAATCATGCTCCAGTTTATCGTTGACATTGATCTTGTCCCAACGTGCATTGAACACTTGTGCATAGTTCATCAATTCTGTAAACGTAGGATCGGCCGACATCACACTTCCGCCTTCGAGACTGGCATAAAGTCCCGCAACACACAGAGCTTCACTGGAGCCCGGACACAACATGATATGATCAGGAGAAACATTTTCTTTTTCAGCAAGAAAAGTCCGTAAATCATTGAGACTAGTAAAAGGATAGCGATTACCTTCATTCAAGCTATCCGTGATGGCAGCCCGTGCTTTTGGTGATGGTCCATACGGATTCTCGTTGGCATTGAGTCGGATGTTTACTTTAGCTGTGGGAAATGTTTTCCAAAAACGTATTTCTGCTTTGCTCACTGGCATCGCCTCAAGTTTGGGAATTAACAGGGTGCTTAAGGGGAGCCCGGCTGAAGCAGCTAACGCGGATTTAATCCAGGCTCTACGGTTGGTAGTTGTGTTCATGAGTTTTGGTTAGTGTTTGGAAGATACCAAAATGTTTAACCAAATTCAACAAGTTATTACCGCAAAGGCGCGAAGACGCAAAGAATTCAATTGGATATTTGAAGGTGAGAGGATTTCAGTTGTTAATCACACGAGCAAGAAAATTTTTGCAAAGTTCTTTCCATTTGCTAGAGAAATTTTCATTGAGGTTTTCATGACCACCATTTTTAAAAATATACAGTTGTTTGTCGGTGGAGGCAATGTTCTTAAATACTTCTGCAGTTTCTTCATTTGTGACTCTGTCATCTTTATCGCCTGCGAAGTAGAGTACGGGACAGTTAACTTTTTTAGCGTACTCATCTGGGTTGTGGTCAAAGGCGTTGAAGCCTACTTGTTGTCCACCAAAATACGTGAGCATCGTGGCCATTGGAAAGCTTGGAAATCCCATCACCTTGAATCGATTCTTTACACTTTGATGGAGTGAACCGAATGGATATTCAATGATAATTCCATTGACATCCAGCTCAGGATTTTCAAAGGCTTTTAGAATAGCGGCAGAACCCATGCTCGTGCCAAAGAGAACGATCGGTGTATTCGGGAATTTTTCTTTATAAAAGTTGTAACTGTTCAACACATCTTCACTTTCTTCAAAACCAATAGTTGTATAATCACCATCTGAATTGCCGCTTCCTCTGAATCCGACAATAGCAGTTGAAAAACCCATTTCGTAAAGGTCGTTTGCCCGCGAAATCATCTGCGATTTATTTCCGGCATATCCATGATAGAAAATAATAAGGCCCTTTGCGCTATCATTTGGAATATACCAGCTTTCCAATTTTACATCACCATCGATACTAAAAGTTTCAAAAAGTGTATTCGGAAGTTCAAGATCTTCTTGATGTGGATTTTCAATTCCCGTAAAAATTAATCCGACCTTATCAAGGAGTGTAAGATTTTTTGGATCGGTGCGTGGTTTTGAGGAATCAGAAAAATGAGTGAAGCGATAAGCATGGACATAGGTTATTCCAACCAACGCAATTACCCCAAGAAAAAAAAGAACTAATAATTTTTTAAACTTTTTCATATCAATTCAAAACAACATTACTAGA
>JBGTGG010000103.1:0-8074 GCA_041746855.1 Cyclobacteriaceae bacterium
CATCCAACTGAAATCGATCTTATACGCAAAGCGCGTCAACCAATCCTGCATAAAATAATAACTTACGGGTATCGCCAATACGAAGGCAATCACAATTAATTTCATGAAATCTTTTGAAACCATTACGAGTAGTTGGTTAACAGACGCGCCTAAAATTTTTCGCACACCCAGTTCTTTGGTGCGTAAGGATATCGTATAGGAGGCCAATCCAAATAAGCCCAGACCGGAAATTAAAATTGCCAGCACAGCAAAGATGTTTACGATGTGTCCCAGACGTGTTTCTTTCTCATACATCGTTTCGTAGCGCTTGTCAACAAAATCAAGGACAAACGGAGCGTCTGGGTTGATCGCCTTCCAATGCTTTTCCAGTTTTGAAATCGTTTCTTTCGGAGGGGCTGAAGAATTTACCAGCAACATCGTATGTGAAGAATTATCAGTGCCTGTAAAGATTATTAACGGGCTTATCTCATTGTGAATAGAAGAAAAATAAAAATCCTTTACAATACCTTTTACTTTTCCGGTTGTTCCCCAAAAAGTCACCTCTTTATTAATGGCCTCTTCTGCCGACCATTCAAAAAAAGACAATGCTGATTCATTTAAAATTACCTGCCATTCACCTACAGAAGTGGTTGGTGAAAACGCTTCACCATGCAAAAGAGTTAATCCTGTTGTTTGTAAAAAATCTTTATCCGTTCCCCAAACCTTTATTAATTTGGCATTTTCTTCTGCCCCGCCTTTTTCATTGATTTTTGTTTCGGACGACAAGCGTATGGGTGATTGTGTAGAAGATGCCACTCCATTAATCCATGGCTCTGTTGCAACGGCATCTTTAAATAGATTAACCCGCGACCTTGAAATACTGTCCAGGCTGATGGAAACTAATTTATCTTTTTCAAACCCTAATTCGATTCCCCGTATAAACTTCAACTGTGATGAAACGGTGAGTGTACAAATAATAAGGATGATCGAGATTCCGAATTGCAACACGACCAGGGATTTTCGCAACTGAATTCCTGAAGTCGCATTTCTCAATTTCCCCTTCACTATCCGAATGGGATTGTACCCGGAAATAACTAACGCAGGATAAATCCCCGCCAACAAACTAATAATTACCGCAAAAGAAATCACCATCAATACAGTTGATGTATCCAGCAAACTTCCAAAGGAAAGGCTCTTACCGGCAAGCGCATTAAAGAACGGAAGAAGCATTCTGGCAATTCCAAAAGCAAATAGAAATGATAAGCTGGTGATGATCAAAGATTCTGTCATGAATTGAAAAAATAATTGTTGCTTGTTGGCGCCCATTACTTTTCGAACACCCACTTCTAGAGCACGCTCCATCGATCGGGAGGTAGACAAGTTCACATAGTTGACAGTAGCGATCACAATCACCATCAACGCGATAATCGAAAATATTTTGATGTAAAAAATATCACTTGTATTGGGAAGGGGATATTTACTATTGGAAAGATAGAGTTCATTTAAGGGCACTAAATCCAACTCCACCACTTCGCTTGCGCCTTTCCCGTATTTTTTATCCAGTCCAGCGGGTATTTTATTCTTTATGTCATTAATAGAAGCATTTGAATTCATTAATAGGTACGTCCTGAATTGACTGTTATCCCAATTGGGAGCAGCAGCATCACTGTGTGAACTGAAGGAAATCAAATAATCAAATTGAATATGGGAATTCGAAGGAACATCCGCTGCGATTCCGGTAACGGTGTATTGCTTTCCATTCGTATCGCGAAGGGTTTTGCTCACTGCATCCTGCCAGTTTTCACCGAAATACTTTTCAGCTGTTTTTTGCGTGAGTACAATGCTATTTGGTACAACAAGCGCGTGTTCAGAATTGCCGGCTAGTAGCGGAAAAGTTAAAATTGAAAAGAAAGTTGAATCAGCAATGAGTCCGTTTTCTTCTCTTACAATCACATCACCTTTATAAAATGATTTAGAGGTATTGGTAATCCTGACATAACTATCAACCTGTGGAAAAGCTTCTTTCATAAAAGGGCCGCCTGCCGAACAGTTTCCTCCTACTGATACATCTGTTCCACCAAAGTGCCATGTCATCGGAAGTAAATAAATAGCATCTGCTTTTTGATGGAAGCGATCATAACTCAATTCATTCAGAACAAAAAGTGTGATGAGGAGGCTAATGGCCAGGCCTACCGAAAGCCCGATGATGTTGATGGAAGAATGAACACGTTGTTTGATGAGTGAGCGCGTTGCAACTGTTAAATAATTTCGAAGGATCATAAAATTGAAATAAGTAAAGAAAGAAGGTTTTAGGACGCCATTAAAAAGAAGGCTCAGAAAATCGAGCCAGCTATAGATACGTGCAGTAGATAATTTTTCGTGGGCACGCAATTCGTACATTTCCTGTAAATCCCCTAAAAGAACTTCAGCTTTTTTCGCATCGCACCAGCGTTGGATGATGCGTATTAAGAGAGACGGTAAGGAATCTTGAGTCTTCATTATTTTTTGGTGTCAAGAATCAATTGCGGTATTGAATCCCACATGGAGTTGCGCAACTCACGTGAGCGGTTCAAAGCTTTTACACCAGCTTTTGTTAGGCTATAGTAGAGTTTTCTTCTACCGCCACGTTCAGGGGTTTCTTCACCCAAATGTGATTTGATGAAGCCTTTTTCTTCAAGGCGTTTAAAAGAAGAGTGAAGTGCGCCAATACTCGGATTCCTGCCGGCTTTCTTTTTGATCTCTTCTTTTATGGATATCCCGTATGCATCCTTATCCAGAATGGCGATTGTAAGTAAAACAAGTTCTTCAAATTCTCCAATGTAGGTACCCTTCATGCGCTCATTTTTCCTAAATGTATAAAATGGATACGGCAAACTGGATTTTTTGTTTTGAACGCTCTAAAAAAAATTCATAATTAACGTTGGCAATCCGCGTACTAAGGATTTGCCTGTGAGAAGCATCCGTGCAGTTGATCCTATAGGTAACTATTATTGCGCAATACCGTTGTAAAAAGATTGTAATAAAGAAAAATGCTTGGTTCCACCATTAGCACAGATCAATGACCAATCTTTATGAATTTAACCTGAAAACGCATTTCAAAAAACTGGAGTGTGATGGACTTCTGTTTGTGGAATATCAATGTTTACCAGGTGATATCCGCAGTGGTATTTGGTCGCAACATAATTACCTGGCTTTTATCCAAAGTGGCAAAAAGATATGGAAGACACCGGACGCAGAATTTCCGGTGCAAGCGGGCGATGCTATATTCTGTAAAAAGGGAGCGCATTCGATCATGAATTTCTACGAAGAACAATTTTGCGCTTTACTTTTCTTTATTCCTGATGATTTTATCCGAAGTGTAATACAGGAATCGGAAAGTATAAATAAATTCAAAGAAGACCAATCAAGTGTTTTACGATTAAGAATGGACCTTGGGTCTAAAAATTTATTTTGAGTCGATGATCGGTTATTTTTTGAATCAAAATGATCCGTCTAAACACTTACTGCTCATCAAATTTAAAGAGTTGATTTTACAGATTATTACGAGTAAACTCAACCCCGAACTATCGGCTTATTTTTTTTCTTTGGCGAAGGAAGAAAAGACAAACCTAAAACAGGTAATGATGGAAAATTACCTTTATCCTTTACAGCAACAGGATTTCGCCAGGTTAACACACCGAAGCGTTTCCAGTTTCAAACGCGATTTTCAAGATGTCTTTGGAACATCAACAAGCAAATGGTTGAATGAAATGCGACTTAAATATTCCCGGGTTCTTTTATTGAACACAGAAGACAATATTAATGAAGTGGCGTATCAATCGGGGTTTGATACCGTCTCTCATTTTATACGGTGTTTTAAAAAGCAATACGGTTTGCCTCCCCAGCAATATCGTCAGCAAAACGCTTTAGTGCTTTCTCACATGAGCTAAATGAGCAGACATTTGGTCTAAACTGCAAATTCATTGCCTTAAGGTTGTGCGACTTTTGCATTGGTAATCAAAGTGATTATCACATGAACAACCTTAATTATTTTAACATGTCAGATTTAGTAAAAGAGAAAAATGCAGTAGACCTAAACAAAGTTGAACAATTTGCCGGGCAATTTACCCTGGATCTGGCCGCTAATTATTCCGGAGTAATGACATTGCTCGGCCAGGAGTTGGGCTTGTATGAAGCGATGCGAAAATCAGGACCGTTGTCGTCCGTTCAATTGTCAATTATTACCAATACCCATGAGCGTTATATTAGGGAGTGGCTCAACAACCAGGCAGCAGGAGGATATGTTATTTATAATCCGGAGGAAAAAACATATGCACTACCGGAAGAGCATGCACTCATCTTAATTGATAAGGATAGTCCTTATTTAATGGGTCCGGCTTATTTTGTTGTCGATAGTTTATGGAAAGGAAAGGAAAAATTAGCGGAAGCCTTTAAATCGGGTAGTGGTATCGGTTGGCATGAACATCATCACAATCTTTTTCATGGTGTTGAGGAAGTATACAGAACGGGCTATCTGGCGAATCTGGTAAAGGTGTGGATTCCGGCATTGGATGGGATGAAAACAAAATTGGAACAAGGTGGACGTGTGGCCGATATCGGATGCGGGCATGGTGCTTCCACAATTTTGATGGCAGAAGCTTTTCCAAACTCTGAGTTTTATGGATTTGATTATCATCAGGATTCAATTGAGGTAGCCAATCAACGTGTGAGGCAAAAGGGGTTAACGAATGTGTTTTTTATAAAGATCGATGCGGAAGGATACACGCAGGGGAACTTTGATTTAATGTGTTTCTTCGATTGCTTACATGATTTGGGAAATCCACTTAAAGCACTTCGTTATGCACAAACGAAGCTTGCGAAGAATGGATCTTTATTGATTCTTGAACCCAATGCATCTGATAAAACTGAAGATAATTTTAATCCAATCGGGCGAATGTTCTACGCGGCATCTACAGCGTTGTGCTTACCACATGCGCATTCGGAAGAAGGTGACTACCATCTTGGTGCACAGGCGGGCCCTGCTGCGGTTGAAAAAATCGTAAAAAGTGCCGGCTACTCTTACTTCAATATTGTTCAGCAAAGTCTTATCAACCTGGTCTTTGAAGTGAAATTGTAAAGCATCCTTTTTATGAGACGATGAATTATAAATTTCCACAATAAATAGTGTAAGGCGGGGACGAATCGTCCCTTGCCTTCTAAACTTAAGAACATTAACAATGAAGCAATCTTTCAGAACAGACAAGTATTCACTAGACCAAAAATTTTTACTTAGTTATCTGGCTGACTATGCCGGCATTTTAACTTCGTTCATTTGCCTTATCCACTGCTGGATAATGCCACTCCTATTAATCTTTATTCCTGGTTTGTTACTACACAATGAATTCATTCATCCGGTTTTGTGTAGCATCGCTATGCTCAGCACAGTGCCCATCGTAGCTGACAAGACATTCAAGCAGCAAAGCGTATTTTATAAATCAGTTTTAATAATTGGAAATTTCATCATGTTATCCATCATTTTACTACATGATCATTTACATTTTATTGAAGACCTCATGCTCAACACCGTAGGGGGATCATGCCTGGCATACTTGCATTATATGCGGATAAGGAAGAAGTAGGGATGCAATGATTAAAACCCTGACGAACAAGTGATCTCTTATAAGATTTACAATTATTGAATTTTAATCACTTCTACTGGGTTCATTCTTCCTGCCTTCCATGCTGAATAACTCCCCGAGAATAAAACGATGAGTAAGGATGCTCCACCAACAAGTAAGAATGGGGCCATGGTAAGGTCAACCCTGTACGCAAAACCATTCAGCCATTGTTTCGTTATCCAATACGCTATCGGCAATGCGATAACATTCGCGAGTAGAATCAAGCGAAAAAAATAGCCGATGTGCAACCTGGCAATTTGCCCCGTAGAAGCACCCAATACTTTTCGAATACCAAACTCTTTCATTCGCCTCAGCGATATATACGTAGCCATAGAGAAAATGCCCAGCATAGATATTAAAATTATGATGGAGGTACTAAACTGAAGAGAAGCAAAAGCTTTGCTTTCTTTTTGATGGCGACTGTCATACAATTCGTCTACAAACCGAAATTGAAATGGATATTCCGGATTTACCGCTTTGTACTTTTTCTCAATGGCACTAATAATGGATTGTTCATTGCCCTGATAACGAACATATACAAATCCATCGGGATAATCATTTTGCCATGGCAATCGCATTACGAGTGGACGGACTTTCTCATAGAGCGGGCTGATGTTGACGTCCGCAACTACTCCTACTACGGTACCATCCCATTTACCTTTTTCCTCCGGGTGTGTATAGATTCTTTTTCCAACCGGACTATCCCATCCCAACTCACGTGCAGCAGTTTCATTGATCACAAAAGCAGCTCCACTTTCGGACGGCATATTTGCATTAAATGTTCTTCCCTCTAAAATTTTAATCCCCAATGTTGAAAATAGTTCATCGTCAGAAAAGACTTCATACAACTCCACATTCTTTATCCCTTCATTGTCCTCAACAAAATACCAGTCCTTCCAGTAACCCCCACCAATTCTAAAGGAACTATTTGAGACATGCGTTACTCCTGTTACTTCTTTCAGTTTTTGTTTAAGCACCTTCATTCTGTCAACTGTAAAATCTTCCGGGAGGCTAAACACGAGTAGATTCTTCTTATCGATCCCCAATTCTTTATTGTGAATGAAATCCACTTGTAATCCGGCTACAATGGTACAGGCTATACAAATAGTAGAAATGGCAAATTGCGTAAACAACAATACCTGGCTTGGGGTTGAGTTGTATCCACTAACTTTTGATTTAAGGTTTTGTGAAATACCAGAGTATGCAAATTGACGAGCCGGAAACCATGATGAAAGAAACACGAGCACCAGTAAGCTCACAGAAAGCACCACAAGTAAACGCTTGTCCAACAACATGCCCATTCGTAAATCAGGGTCAAGCAATTGCATTATTTGAGGGAACATTAAGTAAAGCAGCAACAATCCTAGCACAAGCGAAACCGTGCTAAACAAAATTGTTTCGAGAACGACCTGTGTGAGGAGTTGATATTTTCTTGCACCTAACACTTTTCTAACACCTGTTTCTTTTGCCCTGCTACTAAAATCTGCTATGGAAAGATTGATATAATTAATAGCCGCTACTACCAATAAAAGAACACCTAGAATGGAAAATGCATAGACATACACCGGATTTCCTTTGTCTGCAAATTCAGCTTTTAATTTTGGCCCCAGATAAACATCCTTCAGGGGTTGAAACGATAGTTCAAAACCAGTTTCAATTCGATCCGTTTTTTTGACGAATTGATTCAGCAGCGACTCGACCTTTGCGGTTATGTCCCTATTCAATGGTTGAGTAGAACGCACAAAAAGTGTGGATGAATGATCGAGGAATTCAACAGGAGAATTAATGCTTGCGATTGAAAAGTCAAATTCTTCTTTAATTAGAATTGCTGCATTAAAAGAAAAGCAGGTGTTGGAAGGATACTCAATAACTGCTGTTACCTCAAATGGTTGTTTGTCATTGTTGATGGTAACTACTTTCCCCAGAACATCAGTAGTTCCAAATAAATCAATGGCTTTCGCTTTTGTAAGGACTATTCCGTAGGGATTGTTCAGGGCATCTGGAGTTCCTGCAATAAAGCGATAGGTAAGCACATCGAATAATGAACTATCTGTTTCAATCAAGCCCTCACATCCAATAACCTTATCCTCATGACGCAAGTACATAATGTTGGCACTGCGTACCCGAACAAAGGCCTTGATTTCCGGAATGTGTTCCTTCAACATTGGTCCGATTGCCAGGGGACTGATAGCATATTTTTCTACTTGACCGTTTTCTTTACGTTGGGAGTTTACCCGATAAATATTTTCGTAATCGGAATGATATGTGTCAAACGACCATTGATAATTAACATAGATAGCGATTGCCAGAAAACTAAAAATTGCGAGGGAAAGTCCGCCCAGTTTAAATCCGAAATTGAGTTTGTTTTTTTTAATATAGCGAAGGCTGGTTGTTAGATAGTTTCCATACAAATTCGGTTGATTGTTTTTAAATGAAAA